>CAMEUC010000004.1 GCA_945937855.1 uncultured Clostridium sp.
AATGAAAAAATTTGGAAATGTATTATGGGGAATCGTTTTAATTATTATTGGATTAATAATAGGAGGAAATGCCATTGGCATAACAAGTATCAATATATTTTTTGATGGATGGTGGACATTATTCATTATCATACCATGTTTTATAGGATTATTTAAAGAAAATGAAAAAACAGGAAATTTAATAGGACTATTAATTGGAGTGGCATTACTTTTGGGTTGCCAAAATATTTTAGATTTTGATTTAATATGGAAATTAGCATTCCCTACAATTTTAGTAATAATTGGATTGTCAATTATTTTTAAAGATACTTTAGGTGGAAAAGTAAGTAGTGAAATTAAAAAATTAAATGAAAAGAGAAATGGAGAAAATTCGTACTGTGCAACATTTTCAGGTCAAAATGTAAATTTTGATGGAGAGAAATTTACAGGAGCAGATTTAACAGCTGTATTTGGTGGAGTTAAATGTGATTTAAGAAAAGCTATTATAGATTCAGATGTAGTAATTAATGCAAGTAGCACATTTGGAGGAATTGAAATATATGTACCATCAAATGTCAAAATAAAAACAAAATCAACATCAATATTTGGAGGAGTTGAAAATAAAGCAAATACAAAAGAAGATGAAAAGAGTCATACAATTTATATAAATGGAATAGCGGTATTTGGAGGTGTTGAAATAAAATGACAACAGCTCAAAAAATAATAAAATACTTTGCTTTGGCTTTTGCCATATTTTTAATTGTTACAATAATATCCGCGATATTAAGTGGTGGATATGCCTTGCTAAGTGCATTTGGTCTAATTAATACAAATAAGAATATTATAACAGAAGATTTAAAAATAATATCAAGTGAAGTAAAAGAAGTATCAACATTAAAAATAGATTTAGCGTGTATAAATTTAGACATAAAAGCAGGAGATAATTTTAAAGTTGAAACTAATAATTCAAAAATAACTTTTACAAATGATAATGGTAGTGTAAAAATAAAAGAGGAAAATCGAAACTGGTTAAACAATAATAACAAGGAAAGTAATTTAATAATTTATATTCCAGAAGATATGATAGCTATAGATGAAACGAAAATAGAAACAGGAGCTGGAAAAATAAATATAGAAAATTTAAATACACAAAATTTATATCTTGAATTAGGTGCTGGAGATGTGTATATAGAAAATTTAATAGTAACAAAAGAAGCAAAGATTGATGGTGGAGTAGGTAAAGCAGAATTAAAATTTTGTGAAATAAACAATTTAAAAGCAAATCTTGGAATGGGAGAATTTGTTTTTAATGGTATATTAACAGGGAAAAATGAAATAGACTCTGGAGTTGGGGATATTAATATAGATTTACTAGATAGTGCTGAAAATTATACTATTAATGTAAGTAAAGGGATTGGAACGGTTACACTTGATGGACAAAAGCTTGAAATGGATAGAGTATATGGAACAGGCAAAAATCATATAGATATTGATGGTGGAATTGGAGAAATAAAAATAGAATTTAAGGAGAAAATATAAAATGGAAAACAAAATATGTCAAAGCTGTGGTATGCCTATAACTTCAGATGAACAATTAGGAACAAATAAAGACGGAAGTAGAAATGAGGATTATTGCATATATTGTTATAAAGATGGCGAATTTATAGATAAAGTTACAATGGAAGAATATATAAAAATGTGTTCTCAATTTGGTTCACAAGCAGGCATGACTAATTCAGAAATGAAAGAACATTGTAAGAGATTATTTCCGACTTTAAAAAGGTGGAAAGTCAATTAAATTACAAAGATGTAGAAGATATTATAAGCTTAATTAATGAAAGTGAGGGATAAAATATGGGAGCAATAGCAACTTTATTTATGTATGCAATTGTGATAGCTGTAATTTCAGTTGTTTCATATTTTATTATAAAGATGGCAGTAAAGGACGCATTAAAAGAATATGAAAACGAAAAAAATAATTAATACAACCTCAATCTTTAAAATACAAATTTTATTTATAAAAAGACTACACAAATTTAAGAAAATATGTTACAATAAAAAAAGATTTTTTAATGGAGGAGAGTGAAAACATGTCAGGACATTCAAAGTGGCATAATATTCAAGCAAAAAAAGGAAAAGCAGATGCAGCAAGAGGAAAAATATTTACAAAATTAGGTAGAGAGTTATTAATGGCTGTAAAGCAAGGTGGACCAGATCCAGCGGGAAATGCTAAATTAAGAGATGTTATTGCAAAATGTAAAGCAAATAACATGCCAAATGATACAATTAATGGTGCAATAAAAAGAGCAGCAGGTGCAAATAATAGTGAGAATTACGAGGAAATTACATATGAAGGATATGGACCAAATGGTGTTGCTGTAATTGTAAACGCATCAACAGATAATAAAAATAGAACAGCAGCAGATGTAAGACATGTATTCGATAAATTTGGTGGAAACTTAGGAACAGCAGGTTGTGTATCTTATATGTTTGAAAGAAAAGGTGTTATTGTTATAGAAAAATCAGCAACAAACTTAAGCGAAGATGATTTAATGATGCTTGCTTTAGATAATGGTGCCGATAATATGGAAACTGACGAAGAAATTTATGAGATAACATGTGCACCAGCAGAATTTTCCGCATTAAGAGAGGCATTAGAAAATAATGGTTTAACTTTCGTAGAAGCAGAAATCCAAATGGTTCCAAGCACATATGTTACATTAGACGAAAACGGAGTAAGAAGAATGGAATTATTACTAGAAAAGTTAGACGAATTAGATGATGTAATAGAAGTGTTCCATAACTGGGAAGAATAGTATAAATGTAAGGGCTGGTCTTGACCAGCACGTTAAAATTATAATATATATTTATCTTCGAGTCGGTCAAGAACGACCCCTAAGTTTTACAACGTTATCAACTTATTTGTTAAATCCAAATTTGCTTTTGGATTTTTTCTATATCCTAAAGTATAAATATTGCTTGCAAACACATCTTTTTCAAGCATATTTTTCAATGTCTTATTTTTTGTTGTATCTAAAAATTTTTTTGGCGAAGTAACAATGTTTATTTTTTTATTTGCTTTTGATATTTTAGAAAGAAGTTCTTTTCCTTTTTGATTTACACCAAGTACACGAATATAAGGAATAACTTTATAGGACTCCTCAATGTCTTTTTTAGTAATATTTAATAAAGCATATAATAAAATTCTATTAATTCTTGTCATAGTATATCTTTTTGATTTAATCATACTAGTTAAATTTGCTAAATTATTACAAGAATCTGAAGCTTTTTTTATTTTGTTCTCTAAACCTTCAGTAACATCTGGAAGAGTTGCTATTTCTTCTTGTGACATAGTTCTTAACTTATAGATTATTGCTTGTTCAAATGTTTTCAATCCATACACAATTTCATTCTTGGATATTTTATCTTGTAAAATTTTGTTAGAAGATTCTGGAATATATGGCTTAATATCTATATTATTTAATAAACCATGACGAATTGCAGATGCACTAGAGTATTTATCTTTTAAATCTAAATCATTATAATTAGAGCCTTTTCTTGCTATTGTTGTTGCTCTTAATTTAGCTTTTTGCTTTTGAATAGCTTTTAAATATTCTATACCTAAAATGTTATTAGGTTCAGAAAGAACATTCGCAAATTTCCTAATATCATTTAAATACATTAATAAAGCATGTTCACGTGCTTTAGGAAAAGAAATTCCAGAAGCAAGCTCATGATTTAAAATAGATAAATATTCTTTAGGTTCTTCACATAATACTTGAGCAATTGAATTTAAAATATTAATATCTCCACATTCACTTCCAAAAGAAATGGTTGTATCCATGCTTAAACTATCTAAAATTTTTATACTACCCATAGCATAATTTTCAGCACTTGAAATACTGTAAATTAAAGGTAATTCAATTACTAAATCCACGCCATTATTTAAAGCCATTTCAGCACGAGACCACTTATCTATAATCGCAGCATCGCCACGCTCTACAAAGTTGCCACTCATGACTGCAACAGTGTAATCTGGGTTTACTAATTTTTTTGATTCGTTAATATGGTATAAATGCCCATAATGAAAAGGATTATATTCAGATACTATTCCTAAAATTTTATCCATAAAAATCTCCTATTTTATTGCTTTTTATTTTCCTTTACTGATATAATATCATAAAGAAAATATGAACGCAAGTGATTAAAAGGAGTAATTTATGAATAAAGAAGTTATCATTTACACAGATGGGGCGTGTTCAGGAAACCCAGGTCCAGGAGGATGGGGAACTATACTTATGTATAAGGATACCAAAAAAGAAATAAGCGGAGGTAAGCCTGATACTACCAATAATGTTATGGAAATTACAGCAGTAATAGAAGGATTGAAACTATTAAAAGAGCCTTGTAAAGTTTCTATATATAGTGATAGTGCTTATGTAGTAAATGCATTTAACCAACATTGGATAGAAAATTGGATAAAAAAGAATTGGCAAAACTCTAAAAAAGAACCAGTAAAAAATAGAGAATTATGGCTTGAATTATATGCATTAGTCAAACAGCACGAAGTAAAGTTTATAAAAGTAAAAGGACATAGTGACAATGAATTTAATAATAGATGTGATGAACTTGCTAGAAATGCTATTTTAAAACTGTAATATTACCAAAATATTACAGTTTTATTACTTTAGTGAAACATTTTACTAATTACTTGAAAATTATATTTTTTATGTAATATAATTTATTCAAATATTAGGAAAAAGGAGATAATATGCAAACTTTTGCTGAATATATTTTAAATGAAGATGATTTTAATAAAAAAATTGATATAATGACTTATGCTAGCAAAAAAGCTCCAATTTATTTTGATAAGTCAGTAATTTTCAAAACAATAATTGCTAAACTATTTATTGAAACAATGAATTTAGATGTAGATAAAAATTTAATAATCACAGCATCGTTATTATGTTCTTGTAAAAAAAGTCATGATGCTTTAAGTTTAGAAAAAGTAAAAACATATGCAAAAGAAAGCGCAGAATACCTTGCAAAACTTGGATTTTCACCTAGATTCTGTAAAATTTGTTTAGAACATAATCGTTATAACGATAGTGTTCATAGAGAAAAAGAAAGTGATATTTTAGAATTAGTAGATCAATTCGGTGGAATGATGGTAGATAGAGAGGAAAGAAGAGGATTTCCTTTAGATGAGGCACTTGTACTTCTAGAACACCGAAACCTAAAAGGGTGCAATAATATTTTTTTAGAAAAGTTTAAAGAATTTATTGGCACAGAAATGGAGATTATTGTATGATTGGAAAAGGTAGATTTTTTGATTTAATATCTAGAACAGCAGATGATGTAAATAACCCAGAAATAACAATAATAAGCATGTTGCAAAACTACAACATGCGAGAAGAAAAATATATAAAACAACTTGAAAATAATAAGAAAGAAGGCTAATTATGTACGAAGTATTTGCAGATTTACATGTGCACATTGGTAGAAGTCAAAATAATAAACCAATAAAAATTACAGCTGCGAAATCGTTAAATTTTGCTAATATTGCAAAAGAATGTAATGAAAGAAAAGGTATTGATATTGTTGGAATTATAGACTGCGCATCCCCATATGTTATAGAAGATATTGAAGAATTTTTAAAAACGGGAGAAGCATATGAAATTAAAGATGGCGGAATTATATATAGAGATAAGATTTGTATAATATTAGGAAGTGAAATTGAAACATCGGAAATAGGATTAAATGGGCATTGCGGAAGTGCTCATAATTTATGCTTTTTTCCTCATTTGTCGGATATAAAAGCTTTTTCAAACGAAATGAGTAAACATATAAAAAACATAACTTTAAGTTCTCAACGTGCTGATATATCAGCATATGAACTAATAGATATCGTAAAAAAATATAATGGAATTTTAATACCAGCACATTGCTTTACACCACATAAAAGTTTTTACGGAAATTGCACAGATAGATTAGAAAATATTTTCAAAGAGAAATATGATGATATTTTAGCAATAGAATTAGGATTAAGCTCTGACACATTTATTGCGGACATGATATCGGAACTAGAAAATAAAGCATTTTTAACAAATTCAGATGCTCATTCATTACCAAAAATTGCTAGAGAATATAATAAGCTTTTAGTAAATGATATAAGCTTTAAAGAATTAGTAAAAGCATTAAAAAATGAAGATGGCAGAAAAATTATTTCAAATTATGGATTAGATCCAAAACTAGGAAAATACCACAGAAGTTACTGTGAAACTTGTAACAAAGTCCTTTCAGGAGATGCACCAATATTTAAATGTGACTCTTGTGATAGCAAAAATATTACTATGGGAGTTTGGGATAGAGTTGAAATAATAAAGGATAAAAATACTACTATTAGTCCAAAAAATAGGCCAGAATACATATATCAAATACCTTTAGGATTTATCCCAGGACTAGGTCCTAAAGCAATAGAAAAACTATTATCTACTTTTGGAACAGAAATGAATATATTGCATAAAATTACAAATGACGACATTGAAACTGTTGTTGGTGAAAGAAATGCACATAGTATTATTTTAGCAAGAGAAGGAAAACTAAGCATACATGCTGGTGGAGGAGGCGTGTATGGAAAAGTAGAATTAAAAATTTAATTAAAATAAATAAAGCTTGTTCTTTTTTGTTCTTTCCCAGAATACAAATTAGATATACAAAAAGGGGGAAAAGAACATAGGATGAAAAGATCATATAGAAAACACTATAAATTATCTAGTAGAAATTTAGTATTAAAGCACCTAACTTCAAATATAAGCAGATACATTACTATTTTAACAATATTTATAATAGGAATATGTATAGGGGTTACATTAGTTAATAGTTTGCCAGATGCTCAAGCCAATAATATTAGTGAATATATAAATACATCTATTGAGTCATTAAAAAATGATAATAAAATTTCTAAAATTAATGTATTCAAACAATCTTTAATAAAAAACATTATAATTGTTATAATTATCTGGTTACTTGGCTTAACTTTTTTGGGTAACATTTTGTTATATCTTATTGCTTTAGTTTTAGGTATAACGTTTGGATATACTATATCTTCACTAATGTTATTATTTAGTTTTATTCAAGGTATACTATTCTTTTTTTCAACTATGCTATTACAAAATATTATTACTATTCCAGCAATTGTTTTTTTAATTGTTCAGGGTTTAAAATTTCGCACTGAATTAATAAGCAATAATGGCAACATTAAATATGTAACAATAAAATATAGTGTGTATTGTGTAATAGTAATGTTATTACTATTGCTAGCTTCCATTATTGAAGCATATGTTTCGACTAGCTTAATATATGCCATTTCAAAATATCTTTAAAAATTATCAAAAATCTATTTACAATTTTTGTTTAATTTGATATAACAATATACATAAATTATTATGTATACAAAATAAAGTAAAAGGAGCAAAAACATGGAAAAACAAATTGAACTTTTTTTAAATTTTATAAAAAATGAAAAAAAATTATCAGATAATACTTTTCAATCATATAAAAGAGATATTTTACAATACCAAGATTATATAGATTCTAATAATATAGATTATATTCAAGCAAGTGAAAAGGACATAAGAAACTATTTAACTTATTTAAATAATTTAAGTAAGAAACCAACAACTATTTCAAGGCATCTTGCTTCAATTAGATTATTTTATCAATACTTATTAAAAAGCCAAAAAGTTAAAGAAGACCCTACAGCAAATGTACAAGCACCAAAAATTGACAAAAAAGCTCCAAGTATACTAACATCAGAAGAAGTAACTCTTCTTTTAAACCAACCAAAAAATGTTGATTTAAAAGGAATTCGTGATAAAGCAATGTTAGAATTTGCGTATGCTACAGGTATGAGGGTTACAGAAATAATTTCTTTAAATATTGAAGATATTAATTTAGAAGAAGGAGTTGTAAATTGTAAAACGAGAACCAAAACAAGAACAATTCCACTTGGGAAAATTTCTTTAAATGCTCTTAAAGAATATGTAGAAAATGTAAGAGATGTATTAATAAAAGATGAAAATGAAAAAGCTTTATTTGTTAATATAAATGGCAAGAGATTAACAAGACAGGGTGTATGGAAAATTGTTAAGTTCTATAAAGAACAAGCACACATAACTAAAGAAATTACACCACATGTTTTAAGACATTCTTTTGCAACGCATTTATTACAAAATGGAGCAGATTTAAAATCAATTCAAACAATGCTTGGACACTCAGATATATCCTCAACACAAGTGTACATGCAGTTCCAAGATGAAAGTTTAAAAAATATTTATAGAAAGGCACACCCAAGGGCGTAGGATAGAAAACAATGATTGATATAAATAAAAAAAGAATTCTTCTAATTAATCCAAAAATGGTATCAATAACATCTTTCTCTAAAGGATATACCGCAGAAACTAACGATTTACTAACAAAGAAAATTCAATTCGCAAGGAACGGAACATTAGATTATCTGGCTACACTAGATATACTTCCTAAAAAAGTTCATATTGGTGGAAGAAATATTTTTTATGACTGCCAGAATAATACAGCTGCTAAAATAGATTTTACCTTAAATTACTATAGTTTATATGCTTCTTCTTTTGAAGAGAATCAAGAAATACGTAATAGCTTAGCAAAACAAAAACATCACTTAGAACATTTAAAAAATAAAATTCATACTTCTGTTGGTCATTTTAATGTATTAGAACTTCCTAACGGGCACAGAGTTAACATAAAGAGAGGAAGCGTAATAGCTCAATCTAAAGAAGAACTTATTCAAAAGACTAAACAAGAACTTTGGAACTTATTAAAAGAAAACGAGTCTAGCACTTCAATACCAACAGAACTTGATGTGCATTATATAAATTTTTTCCAAACTCCAGAAGGATTTGAAGCACAATATAGTTATACTTTGCAACAAGCTAAGAGAATATCAAAAGTCAGTCCTACTACTCCGAGTATTACTAAAAAAGCTGATGATGAAAGATATGAATTATACTAAAACCTATCTACAAATAATTAATATAGATAGGTTTTTATTATTGAGTAGGACGGGCGCATAATTGCGTCCTTAAATTAATTTAATTGTAAATCTTAAGGCATTAATCATGTGCCCTACAAATTATAAAAATATTTTAAAAAAGTTATTGACAAAGTGCGAACAGTTGTTTATAATATGAATATATCAAATAAATGTTCGTACGGAGGAATAAATATGAAAATTAAAAATATGAAAAAATTTGTAAGAAGTATATTAATAGTATTAGGAATTATATTTATATTATCTTTGATAATTGTTAAATCAACATTATCTTATACCAATCATGAATATAAAACAATATATGTTAAATCTGGAGATACGCTTTGGAGTATAGCAATCGATCTTCAAAAAAATAATTCTTATTATAAAGGAAAAGATGTTAGATATATAATAGGGGATTTGAAAGAAATAAATAAGTTAAGTAATAGTACAGTATATATTAATCAAGAATTGAACATACCAGTTGTATAGAATAAAAACTCAAAATGGGTCGCTAAAGACTGCGACCCCTACAATTATAAATTCGCTAATGGATTACTTTCAACTGCATTTCTAACTTGAATATCATCTACGTGGGTATAAATTTCAGTTGTTGATATACTTTCGTGTCCTAACAATTCTTGAAGAGCTCGTATATCAACATTACCATATTGATACATTAATGTTGCAGCAGTATGTCTTAATTTATGTACGGAATATTTATTAATATCTAATCCAGCTTTTAAAAGCTCTTTTTTAATAATTGTTTGTACAGTTCTATTACTAATTCTTTCTTTTCGTTCGCTTAAAAATAGAGCTTCTTTAGAATTATACTTTATTGCAATTTTAGGTCGTACATCTAAATAATCATTAATTGCATTTATACAAGCTTTATTTAAATAAATAGTTCTTTCTTTATTTCCCTTACCAATAACATTGAGTTTACACTCACTAAAATTAATATCTGTAGTATTAATTCCAACAAGTTCAGATAAACGCATGCCACAATTTAAAAATAAAGTGGTTATTGCAAAATCTCTTTTGTTATTTCTATTGTTTTCATCTTTAGCAATATCTAACAATTTTTTACTTTCATCTAAGCTTAAATATTTAGGAATACGCTTACCAAGTTTAGGAGTTTCTAGATATTGTGCCGGATTATTCTCAATCAACTTAGCATTCCTAAATAAATAATTAAAAAATACTCTTATACTAGATACTTTTCTAGCACGAGTAGTTGGCTTGCTATCCAAGTCCGTAGCCAAATAAGCAATATAAGAATGAATATCTTCTATTTTTATATGCTTTACTTCATCAAGTGTCATCTTAGAAATATCAATATCTTTAAAATTATTTTTTTTATCGGATTTAATGAATTTTAAAAAATTTACAATATCATAGTTATATTCTTTTACAGTATTAGGAGATTTATTTAAAATAGTAATATTATAGTCTAAAAATGAATTTAGAAAATCTGGGTTATCATCTCTATTAATCAAACCAATCACACCTTTCAAATAAGTTGTAAAATAATTTATTCAAACTATATATAATATACAATATTTTTAAATAAAAAGCAATTTAAGTAATTGGTATTAATAAAAAATTAGTTAAAAATAAGAGGAATTTTATATTGATAATTTTTTCCATTTGTGATAGCATATAAATTAATGTAATTATATTATTAGTTTATATATGGAGGGAAAAACATGAGAGATTTTGAAACAAAAAATTTAAAAATTAGGAAATTTAGAATGGAAGATGTAGAGGATGTTCATAAAAATTTAGCAACAGAAAGTGAATTAGCAGAATGCTTAGGATATAATATACATAAAACTATGCATGAAACAGAAGTAATGGTAGCTTCTTTAATAAAAGAATATGAAATGAATGAGTTAATATGGGCTATTGAAGACAAAGCTGAATCTGAAGTAATTGGATTTATTAATGCTTTTGAAAGATCTGACATAAATAAAGTATGCAAATTTAAATTTGGAATTTCTTTAAATAAAGTATATTCTGGATATATGGAAGAAGCCTTAAAAGTTGTAATTGATTATTTACTTGACACGAAAAAGTTTGATGTTCTTATTTCAGAATTTTATGATGGACACAAGAAACTAACACAAATAAAATGTGATATTTTAGAAAATGTAGGAATGACTAAAGAAGCAGTTTTACATAACAGAAAAATAAATGTCAAAACAGGATTAGCAGAAAATAAAATTATATATTCAATATTTAGAAAATGAATTTGAATGAAATTATAAATGTATACTAATTAAATCATACAAATTTAATAGGGAATAGCCTATTTTATAGAAAACAGAAATTATACAATCAATTTGTTAAGGGATGACCATATAAAAAGTATACGATATAATATTAAAAAAACAAAAGGGGAAAATCAAATGAAGAAATGTTTAGAACAATTAAAAGAAAATAAATGGATACATTATCTAGTAATATTAATTATAGGAATTATTATTAGTATTCCATTAAAAGATGTGCAAATAAGCGAAACTGATGATGGCTTTTTTCATTTACTTAGATTAATAGGAACTCATGATACAATTCTGATAGGACAAATACCACCAATAATAGTTCCAGATTATTGTTCTACTACTGGATATGCAATGAATTTATTTTATCCACCACTTGTAACATATATTCCACTTCTGATTAAATTAGTGACCCCATCATATGTAATTGCATTAAAAGTTTTTGGAGCACTATGCATAATATTATCTGGAATAACAATGTACAATTTTACATATCAAGTAACTAAAAAAAGGACAATAGCTTTATTTTCTGCAATTATTTATCTAATAGCACCATATAAGCTAGGAAATGTGTATAAAAGATATGCGATAGGAGAATTTACAGCATTAGTATTTGTACCAATAGTCTTTCAAGGATTATATAATTTATTTAGGGAAGATGGAAAAAAACATTATTATATAGCAATAGGTGCTAGTTTACTAATGCTATCACATACTTTAACAACGTTCTATACTGCTATATTTTGTGCAATATACATAGTATTTTATTTGAATAAATTAAAAGATAAAGAAATAATAAAAAAAATGGCTATAAATGTTATTTTTATATTATTAATAACAATTATGTTTTGGTATCCAATGATAGAGGCAAAATCAGATACACAATATGCAGTTTTTGACAACTGTATTATGAATACAAACTGTGACTTTGCACAAGAGAACTCATTAGAGCTTTCAGAATTTTTTAAATATGTAAGAGGAGAAAATGCAACTACTTATATAATAGGAATTCCAGTTGTAATATTACTTATTTTTAGCTTTTATGCAATAAGAAAAATAGATACTAAATATAAAGATTTATATGTAATATTTGTATTACTAGCATTTATTTCAATATATATGACAACAAAATATTTCCCATGGAAATTTATGCCAAACCTTATATGTAAACTACAATTTCCTTGGAGAATGATGGGATTCTTTAACTTCTTTACAAGCTTTATATGTGCAATTAATTTATATATTATAATAAATAAGTTTACAAAAAAAAATTCACTAAAAGCAATCGTTGTATTGATATTAATAATAATAAGTATTGGCAACACATTACCTTTAGTAAATCAATATAAATCAACAGATGAAACTAAAGATGAGGAATACGAAAAATCTATTTTAAACAATACTAAAATATCTTTTGAGAAAATAAATAAAGACTATCTTCCAGTAAGATCATTTCATTATCAAAATAAAAAACAAAATAAAACAGATGTATTATATGGAATGGCACAAGTATTAAACGAAGTTAAAGATAAATTAACTACAAATATTGATATTACAAATGCAACTAAAGACACTATTTTAGAATTTCCATACCTATATTATCCAGGTTATAAAGTAACAATTATTATGCAGGATAGAGTAGAAGAAATAAAACCAATAGAGTCAGAACATGGATATCTAGCTATAAAATTGCCAAATAATATAGAAAAAGGACAATTAAAAGTAGAATATAAAGGAACAATAATAACAAAAGTATCATACTTAATATCTTTAATATCTATTATAATATTTATAGGATATATAATTAAAGAAAAAAATAAAAAATAGAAGAAAAAGCATGTTTAAAAATTTAATATCAGCTTATAATAAATATTATCATTTCCCAATTTCAAAAATATTCGATTTTTGGGAAGTACTATGTTATAATATTTCAGATAATATAGACTATGAAGAGACCCTAAAAAGAGAAGTAACGCCATTACTACAGATTAAAGATGCATATCCTAAGATGATAATAGCTAGAACAAAACATGAGGATTATTAAAATGTTTATGACGAATGTTGTAGGGGCGAGGTTCCACTCTTGCCCGTAGAACGAATTTTTACAATATTTATCGGGGCGGGGTGGAACCCGACCCCTATGCCTTTAAAAACAAATTTCCCCTACAAATTACATGTGTGACCAGTTAAGACGCATCAAAATCGATTTTAAGACATTTTAATATTTTATCTAACAAGTTATATGTTTTAAATTAGATGTGTAAGTTTAAAAAGCTAGTCTTTATATATAAAATTAAGTATAAATGCTGATTTTTAGGCATCTATTAAAAATGCTGAAAAATGGCTAAAAAAGTGACGCACGAGAATCGATTTTAAGAGCTTTTTATAAGAAAGTAATATAGTTTGTTGTTGTAATAATGGGCTGAAATAGGCTTTGCTAAAGGAATAACGAGATTTTGGAGGGAGGACCATTTTGCATTGTTTTATATTTTACTCCTATTCCTTTTTGCACAAAACTTTGATAATGGACAGTTTTTGTGACTAATATAGAATTTTATTTTTTGTATTATTTTTTTAATTATGTTTATAATATTATTACGAATTATTAAAAAAAATTGACTTTTCCGGAATAGAAATATATAATAATAATAGAGGTGATTATATTGAAACTTATAAAAAGAAATAATTATTTAGAAAAGTTAATTAATGTTATAGGAACTCCAGATATTAAAGTATTAACTGGAATTAGACGTAGTGGAAAATCAAAATTATTAGAAGCTTTTAAAAATTATGTAGCTGAAAATATAAAAGATGTAAATATAATTCATATAAATTTTAATATTCCAATATTTGAGAATTTGATGGAGTACCATAATTTATATAATTATATAGAAGAACATTATATAGATAATAAAAAGAATTTTGTAATGATTGATGAAATTCAAATGTGTGATGGATTTGAAAAAGCTATAAATGGCTTACATGCTTTAGAAAAATATGATATTTATATTACAGGATCAAATGCTTTTCTAATGAGTAGTGATTTAGCAACATTGTTTACAGGAAGAACTTTTTGTATCGATGTATATCCATTTTCCTTTAAAGAATATTTAGAATATTATCAACATAACAACATTCAAGATGCTTTTGATAATTTTGTTAAAGAAGGCGGAATGTCAGGTTCATATTTATATAAAACACAAAAAGAAAAATACGATTATATTTCAGATGTTTATAATACTTTAATAGTCAGAGATATAAACCAAAAATATAAAATAAGAAATATAGATGTTCTTAATAACTTGAACAATTATTTGATGGATAATATTTCAAATCTTACTTCATCCAATAATATAACAAATGTACTTAATAGCAATAATGTTGCAATTACTGATAAAACTATAAGTAATTATATTAAGTATCTATGCAATGCCTTTGCATTTTATAAAATTACACGATACGATATAAGAGGAAAGAAATTGTTAAGCACACAGGACAAATTTTATCTTTCAGATCATGCATTTAGATATGCTTTATTAGGAACAACAAATATGGATTATGGTAGAATATATGAAAATATTGTTGCAATAGAATTATTACGTAGAGGATATGAAATATATGTTGGTACTTTGTATAATAAAGAAATAGATTTTGTGGCAACAAGAAGAAACGAAAAAATATATATTCAAGTATCAGATAATATTTCTGATGAAAATACATTACAAAGAGAAGTAAAACCATTGTTAGAAATAAAAGATGCATATCCTAAAACTATAATTGCAAGAACAAGACATGATTTATATCAATACGAAGGAATACAAATTTATGATATAGCAAATTGGTTGGCGGAATAAATTATAAAGATAAATAGTAATTTGTTGCGGAGGTATTTATGAAAAAGAAAATTATATTAACAATAGCATTTTTAATTAGTCTATTACCAATGTTATTAAATCAATATGGAGGAATGAAAGGAGTACAGGAAATTAGCGGTTTAATTAACTTGCTTAATCCAATAGGTATTATATCTGTGCTAGTATTTTTTGTAGGAGTATGGGCATCATTTGAGAATAAGAAAATAAATAAAATACTTGGTATATTAGGAACGATAGGAATTGTAGTTTCAGAAATATATGAGTTTCTTACTTGGCACATAATGAATATAACAGGAAAAATGAGTATTCAAAATAGTATAGAATTTGCTTTTCCAGAATTTTATGTTGGGCTATTAATCTCTTTGATTATGATATTTGTT
Organism: uncultured Clostridium sp.; assembly: GCA_945937855.1. Classification (GTDB taxonomy): domain Bacteria; phylum Bacillota; class Clostridia; order TANB77; family CAG-508; genus UMGS1933. Next base: position 15,584 of record CAMEUC010000004.1, read on the forward strand.
TATCTATGTATTGATAAAATAGTAAAAGAATAAAATGAGTACATTTGTAAGGAGAGATATCTATGGAAAATAAAACAAGCAAAAAATATGATATATTGATGATTGTATGGGGATTATCATTAGGTGTGATTGAACTTTTGCTTATACATTTAGGCTTTTTTGATAGAATAAATATTCCATTTATAAAAGCACCTTATGCAAAAAATTTGTTGATTTTGGCAATTGTTTCACTATGTTTTAGAGTAATAACTTATTTTATACAACAACCTTATAAACAAAACCTTGAGAATAAAAATAAAATAATGAGAAATAGACATTTGGCATTGATTTGTAGCATAATAAGTATAACGATAATGTTTTTTATACTATGGAGTGTAGAAATGAGCAGAGAATCAGATGGATCTTTATTTTCAATAATTATTCTTACAATTGAATTTGTTATAGTTCAACTTCCATTTTTATTACCAATTTTTTAATAGGCAATATTTTGAATAGATAGAGTTGATAACCATTCTTTTTTGTGATATGTAAATAAAAAAGCCAAAAGATAAATTACAATTTATATGAAAGATTAGATTTAACCGTCTAATCTTTTTTATTATGAGCCAAATAAGGTGGAGTAGGGGGAAGAATCATATTTCTAAGAATTATATGTTTTTAATAAATTAAAAATTATTAAAATAAAAAAGAAAAAGGTAGTAAAATATTTTGTGCAAAGTTATAAAATTAATTTTCAGAATAAAAATTAAAATATTTTTATAAATAAATTTTAAAGTAAAAATTATAAAATTTTATAAATTAATTTTAAAATTTAAATTTTGAATTTTTAACTAAAATTTTTAAAAATTTCTAAATTTATAAATTAGTAACTTATATTTATAAATTATGATTAAATTAATATAGTTATCATTATATATAGAAATCTCTGAAAACTGCTAAAATAACGGCTTGCGAGAAACGTTTTTAAGGTATTTTTATAATTTAGACATATAGTTTGTTACCTGAAAAATAAGGCAAAATACTGAAATATAAGGAACTGCGAATTTTTCAAAAAATAATCTAAAGTTATATAATTTTTTTTATAAAATATTAGGTTACAATAATGAAAAAAATCAAACCATACATAACACAAAATAATGAAGCTCCAGGATCGATTTTAAGAGGTTTTTATAAAAAAGTAATGTAGTTTATTGTCTATATAATATGGCTAAAATGAGTCTATATCAAGGAATGGCTGATTTTGATAGGGGGTACTCAAAATGGGTACTTTTTTTGGCTCCTGTTCCTTTTTGCACAAAACTTTTATTTTGCGCAATGTTTTATGCAAAATATATATAAGTAGTTATACACTACCCTAACCAATTTCTATTAACTAGTATATACTATAAAAAAATATTAATGTCAATAAAATATTTAAAAAATATTTGGAAATTGATAAACATTATATAATTATTTTCGCAGGTTTCTTTATATAATATTGTTTGTACTCAAGATAATTTAGATTATTCTACCAAAATGAAATATTTTAATAAAATTGCATCTAAAAACATAGATTTTGTATAAGCAAAAACATAGAATTGAAAGAGATGAGTTCATAAATAAATTGTTCTCTGATTTAGGAATAAGTCTATTAAGGTATCCAGTATACAACACATACTATAAAGATACTTTAAAGAAAAGAATACAAGAGAATATAAAGGAATATAATTATGTTAACTAAAAAGAGGAAATTAATGTAAAAGTATACATGAATTTTACATTAATTTCTCCTTTTATTTTTGTTTACCTTTATCAACATTGTTTCAGAAAAATTAAAATCTTTTGATTTAGCATTATATCTTATTTTTAAATAAAGTTTAAAAATATTTTTTTTCAATGCATTAAATTTTGAGCTATATCTTAATATTGCTATAAATGTTGAAAATGCTATTATTGTTTCTGTAATCATTCCGTACATATACTGAAACGAAATAATTGTAAATTATCCACAAAATACATGTAATAATTTGTCCCCATCTTAATATTGATGTTTTTTTCTGCCAAGTAAAAACTATGCTGGATATAGTAGCTAAAATTGGTATAATATCGTAAAACTCTTCGTATGTAGTAAAACCTATTATTAAAGATAATATTATAAAAATAATAAGTAACAAAATTCTCTTATTATTTTTGGTATATAAAGTAAATACAATACATCGAATCGTATTTAATATAAATATATACATGCCAGAATAAAGCTTGAGAAAAAAATATTGTAATGCATATAGTGCAAATGAAAGTATTTGAAAAGCTAATATTTGTGTTTTATCCTTTTTTTGCATACTAATTATATAAATAATAAATCCACAAAATCCTAAAAATTGTCCGAAAATAATATATCAATGCTTTCACCTACCACTTAAGCAATCTTTTGTTTAAAACTATATATTATCTTTCATTTAATTTCTCACAATCAATTATTTCTGTTTGAACCTCTTCTCTACTTACAATATCAATAAGTTTTTGTTTTGGCACAGTTATTTTTTTCCCCGTTTTTGTACATTCTATTTCAAGCTCTCCAGGTTTTACCTTGTCTCCTAATATAACCATATAAGGTGTTCCTAAAAGTTTACAATCTTTTATACTACTACCTATTGTAGCATCTTTCCTATCATCTAATATTACCCCTATTCCTTTCTTTTTCATTATTGCATACAAGTCTTCGGCTTCTTCTACTTTAGCTGGGATATTTGATTTTGGTATAATTTGTAAAAAATAAGGAGCTAAATCTGTTGGTAGAGATATACCATCTGGTTTGCCATTTTTATCTCTTATTATGCTTCTTTCATATATAGTAGCCAGCGTTCTACTCACACCTATACCATAACAACCCATATAAAAAGGCTTAAGTGTACCATCAAAATCCATATAATTTGCATTCATTGTTTTAGAATAGCTTTGCCCTAATTGAAATATGTGGCCTAATTCAATTGCTTTTCTTGGGCTCAATCTTGTAATATCGGTTATACCATATTCTGTTTTTAAATACTCTTCATAATTTTCTCTTTCAAGTATTTCAGTATTCAAAGCAGTTCCAGTATTTTCATCATATAAAACATTATCTTCTCCTATATCTGATAATACCATAAATTCCTCAGATTTTTTCCCACCAATAGCTCCATTATCAGCAACAACAGGAACTACTGGTAATCCTAATCTTTTAAATATATTTAAATAAGCTTGCTTAATTTGTTCATAAGATTGAACTAATTCTTCTTCGCTCTTATTAAAGCTATATGCATCCATCATTGGAAAACTTTTGCCTCTTAATAAAAAGCCTCTTGTCCTAATTTCATTTCTATATTTTTCTCCTATTTGAAATAAAATTGTTGGTAAATCTTTATATGATTTTAGTTTTTTCTTCGCAAATTCAACTACAGCTTCTTCTGCGGTTGGAGCTAGGCAATATTCTCCTTTATTCGTATTTATTGTAAGCATCGTTCCTGAGTCAACATACTTGTGCCATCTACCTGAAGCATCCCACATATCTCTTGGTTGCAAAGTTGGTAGTTCTATCTCTACACACCCACATCTAGATAATTCTTCTCTTATTATATTTTCAATTTTCTGTTTTAATTTTAATGGAATATTATTATATGCATATATTCCAGTTCCATATTGTACTATTTGTCCAGATTGCGACAATATATCTTGTGCTGGATATAATTTATCTATATTTTCTAATCTGGTTTTGCCGATACCTGCTTGTGATAATCTCATAAAATTTCCTCCTTAGATTTTAATTATATACTAATCCTTGCTTATAACAATAAGCAAGGATTAGTTAGAACATTAATCTGGGCAAGTACGCTTCACATTTGTATTTTTTTCTGAAAATCTTTCAATATTTTTTACTAATAAACTATTATCTACATTTATTTCTTTGATTTCCATTGCTATCCCTCCTTTTTAATAAACTTACTTATACTGATTTTTCATATAAGTCGGTTATGTATTTTCTAAGTAGTATCTTTGTAGGTATGCACTGCATATCATCAATCTTCTCAAAGTTCTTTGTAGCATTAAAATTTCTTGAGGGACATCCACCTGCGCATACATATTTTGCGAAACAATTCTCGCACTTGGTATTTTTTGCTTTATCATCAACATATGAATCAAATTTTGCTTCCATCCAATGGTCTATATCCATATCGTCTATTATAAATTTATCTGCTAATGGATGAGATTTATTCTGTACTCCCAAACAGGAAGAAAAAACTCCATCATATGTTACTGCTAACTTGTTTTTTCCAACTCCATCACAAAACATGTAAGATGGAGAAAGAGCATTCATTACAGCAGAGCTAATTATAGATATTTTTTTTGATTTAGCATAATCTACTGCTTCTACCAATTTTTCTGCATATTCTTTCGGTTCTGGCTTCTCTAATATTTCTTCATTTTCCTTTGCTCTACCACCCATTGTCATTGGCTCAAAATGAATTATTTTTACACCTAAATCAGATAAGTAATCAATAGTTTCTTTAAATTCATAAATCATAGGTTTAGTTATTGTCATTCTTATTATTACATTAACGCCACTTGCTGTTAAATCTTTTATAGTTTGTTCAACTATAGTTGATGTTCCTTTATTATTTGCAGTTACCCTTTGTTTATCTTGAAATTTTGGCAGACCATCCATTGATATTGTCACTGTAAAATTATTTTCTTTAAGTAGATTTTTAATCTCTTCACCGAATACTCCATTACTAGTTATTCCAAATGATACAGTAAAATCTTCTAAAACCATCTTGGCTTTTGCTATAGAATATTTTATTAATTCAGGATATAAAGTAGGTTCTCCTCCAAAGAAGGTTATAAATATTTCTTTTTTGTGCTTTTTTTCAGCTAATTCACCTACAGATTTTAAGGCTTTATCAATATTTTCTTTTGAGATTATTTTTTTACAAAAATTTTTTTCACCTACAAAACAGTATTTGCATCTTAAATTACAATCATTTGTTAGCGAAATTACTAATTCAACATAGTTACTATAATCTCCTGGGCAACTTTTAGGGGCTCCCAACATTTTTTGTTCCTTTAAGAAATTACTAACTTTTTCTTTATTAAACTTTTGTTTTTCGACTGCAAGAATTTTTCCAGTATAATATGAAAATATAATATATTTTCCTTCATGTTCAATTACTGGTAGTCCATTAAATAAAAATTCCTCCACTTTAGTTCCTCCTATATTTTTTTTATCTATTGTATAAATATTATAATAATTGTTAAAATATTACTTAATTTTTTACATTATATGTTGGAGAAAGTTATTTGTCAATTTGTTTATGCAATTTTTTATATAATTTCATTGACCAAATTCGACGAAAAGCAATAAATTTCAAGTAAAATTTGTTTAAAAAAGCAGTGAATGTTACAAATAGACAAAATTATAACAAAAAGAAGGTGAGAAAACTCACCTTCTTTTTAGGAACGACGATAGTGTCGTTTCCCACTAAATTATTTATTATTCTTAAAAAAGATTTTCATTCTTTGTAAAAATTCTTCATTTGATTTTGTTGTTACTATTTGTTCTATTAATTGTTCTGTCATTTCTTGTGCAGACATATTTGCCATTGTCTTTCTTAGAGCAAATACTATATCTAATTCTTCAGGATTTAATAGTAACTCTTCTTTTCTTGTTCCAGATTTATTAATATCTATTGCTGGGAATATACGTTTCTCAGATAATTTTCTATCTAAGTGTACTTCCATATTACCTGTACCTTTAAATTCTTCGAAAATTACGTCATCCATTCTACTTCCTGTTTCTACTAATGCAGTAGCAAGTATTGTTAAGCTTCCAGCATTTTCTGTATTTCTAGCTGCACCAAAAAATCTTTTTGGTTTATGTAAAGCACTAGGATCCAAACCACCAGATAAAGTCCTACCAGATGAAGGAATAACTAAGTTATATGCTCTTGCAAGCCTTGTTATGCTGTCTAATAAAATTACAACATCCTTTTTTTGCTCAGTTAGTCTTTTCGCTCTTTCTAGAACCATTTCAGCAACTTTTACATGATGTTCTGGTAATTCATCAAAAGTAGAATAAATAACATCACCTTTTATTGAACGTCTCATATCTGTTACTTCTTCAGGTCTTTCATCTATAAGAAGAACTATAAGTTCTACCTCTGGATTATTTGCTGTAATACTATTGGCTATTTTCTTTAAGATAGTTGTTTTTCCTGCTTTTGGAGGAGCAACAATCATACCTCTTTGACCTTTTCCAATAGGTGATAATAAATCCATTAATCTCATAGTATATTCTTGTGGGTTGGTTTCTAATTTCAATCTTTTATCTGGATATATTGGAATTAAATCATCAAATTTAGTTCTTTTCATTGCATTTTCTGGATGTTGTCCATTTACTGCTCCAACAAAAATTAATGCTGGGAATTTTTCTCCCTCTTTTGGTGTTCTTTTTATTCCTTTTACTTTATCACCTGTGTCTAATCTAAATCGTTTTATTTGAACCGGTGATACATATACATCTTTTGGTGTAGGAAGATAGTTATCTCCTCTTAAAAATCCATATCCATCAGGTAAAACTTCCAAAATTCCTTCTACTACTTCGTCTCCTTCACTTGTAAGCTTGTACCCTTCTTCTGTAACTGTTTCAACAAATGGAATTTTTTCTTCTGGTTTTTGCTCTTGCTCTACTTCATTTAAAAAATTAATTAAGTCTTCCTTTTTTAATTTAGAAATATTCTTCAATCCTTTCTCTTTCGCTAAATCTTTTAGTTCTTGTAAAGATAGCTCTTCATAATTCATAAATATTTGCCCCCTATATATAATTTTTATTTTTTGGAAATTTCAAAGAATTTAAAATTTTAGATTTAATACTACATATAAGGTAGGCTTATCGCCTACCCTATTATTATTTGTTTTTATCTATATATACTTTTTCGTTTGGTAAATACATATCTAATTTTTCTCTTGCTATTTCTTCTATGTATTCTTCTGAATTTATATTACTTTTTGTTTCTTTCAATGTTTCTTGGTATGCCAGTTTTGTTTCTATTTCTTCTTTATAATATTCTTGTGATGTTTTATAAGAATTTAATGTTTTTTGTTGATTTATAAATATGCTCATTACATATATTGTAATTCCAATAAAACATATTTTTTTTATTAAGTTTTTAATATCAGTTTTCTTTTTCATTTGTCTCTCTCCGAAAATAAAATCTCTAATATATAATTCAACAAAATTACCCTAAATCCTTTTTATTTTTAATATTTATTGTAGATTTTTGTTTTAAATGTAACATAAATGTTGTTTAATTTTGTAAAATGTCTCACGAATGCCTAGCAAGAAACCTCCTTTAACAAGGGAGGTGGCAGTTAAAGGCTGACGGAGGGTTCTTAAAACGTTTTATAAGGAATCCCGGTCCTTGAGCGGTGATATCCATGAATAGTCAGGAAGTCTCTTGTTGAACTTTCTTTTTGTGTTTTATCTTAAATGACGGTAACTTTATTTTCTTTAGACCCATTTTAAAACTAATACAAATAAACACAATTGGCTTGAAAAATATTTTTTTTAATAATGTACATATAAATTTAATAGGTATAATTACTATAAAATTAATTATCTTTTTTATGATAGAAATTATAAATACACATATTTTTATAAACACTTTACTAAATATCAGTAAGTACAGTAAAAGTCCTATAAATATGCCTAAAAATAAATAAAATCTTAGTTCTCCATTATTGAATTTAAAAATAGAATATAACATTAATAATCCTGTAATAATTCCAAACAGAACATCTTCTATATATGTAACAAAATCTGGTGTTTTAAAACTTTTTCTTAAAATTCTAAAACAATCAAAAATTATGCCTATTAAGAAACCATCTAATATAAAAGCTATAAAAACATACATTTGATTTTGCAAATTATCACCTTATTTAAATATCTTACTAAACAATGAACCTTCTTTGCCTACATTAGTTTTTTCAGAATAAGCTAAATTAATAATTTTTCCTTCTACAGTAACCTCCTCTGTATCTGTACTTAATTTATTTATTCTTAAATTATCTCCTTTAACAGTAAGTAAACCAAGTTCAGTTTCAACTATAACCATTTGGTCGTCGAAACTTAAAACATCTAAGACCCCTGTTATATTTAATTTTTCTCTGTTTTCTAATATTAAATTTTGAATAACATTACTATTCATTATTTTTTTGTCTTCAAAACCCATACTTATACACTCCTTTGTTTTTTGGTATAAGATATAATATTCAGGACTTGTCTAGTTTAGAACTAATATATATAAAAAATCGGTCAATTTATTGACCGATTTTTTGCTTTAAATACTCATATATAAATCCATTTAGATCCCCATCCATCACTGCTTGCACATTTCCTACTTCATAACCTGTTCTGTGGTCTTTTACAAGAGTATATGGGCAAAATACATACGAACGAATTTGGCTTCCCCAAGCAATGTCCATTTGATTTCCCTTTAAATCCTCTATTTTGTCCTTTTGCTCTTTTTCTTTTAATTCCAATAGTTTAGATTTAAGCATTTTCATTGCAGTTTCTCTGTTTTGAATTTGAGAACGCTCAGATTGGCAAGCAACTACAATATTTGTAGGAATATGAGTTATTCTAACAGCTGAAGAGGTTTTGTTTATGTGTTGTCCTCCTGCCCCAGATGCTCTATATGTATCAACCCTTAGGTCATCTGGATTTATTTCTATTTCAATATCTTCCGTTATTTCTGGCAAAACCTCCAGTGATGCAAATGATGTATGCCTTCTTCCACCAGCGTCAAAAGGTGATATTCTAACTAATCTATGCACACCCATTTCAGATTTTAAATATCCATAAGCGTTTGTGCCTGAAATTAAAAATGTAACGCTTTTTAGCCCTGCTTCGTCACCTTCTAAGTAATCTAGTTCTTTTAAATCAAATCCATTACTTGCTGCCCATTTTGAGTACATTCTGTATAGCATTTCTGCCCAGTCTTGAGACTCTGTTCCTCCTGCACCTGGATGAAGAGTTAAAATTGCATTATTTTTGTCATATTTACCACAGAATAACGTTTCTACTTCTAAACTTTCAACTTCGTTTTCTAATTTTGTAGTATCTTTTAATAAATCTTTCACCAATTCTGCATCTTCTTCTAAAGTTAACAATTCATTTAAGTCTAACAAATTTTGAAGATTTTCTTTTATTTTATTATATTTATTTACTTTATTTTGGACTGATTTTAATTCGGATAAAACAGTAGTGGAATTTTTAATATCATCCCAAAAGCCTGGTTTATTTGTTTCTTCTTGCAGACTTACTAATTTATTTTCTAAACTAGCAATGTCAAAGTGAATCACCTACACTTTTTACTTTTTCTTCTAAAGAATTTAAATTACGTTTGTTTTCTTCTAATTCTAACATATATTCACCTCAATTAATCTTTCTCTTCTGGTATAAACAGTTTACAATGGCATACCTTAGTTTCAATAAATTCATTACAAGGGCATAAATTTTTTTCTAATTCCCCTACTTTACATGGGCAATGTCCATTTTTCTTCATTAGACCATTTATTATTTTATTAACATATTCTATATCAGGATTTATTCTATAACCATTCATCACTATCACCTTATTACATTATTTTATAAGTTTCTCTACTTCGCTTTTTGGGACTACGCCAACTACTCTATCTGCTTCTTGTCCATTTTTTATTACTACTAATGTAGGAATAGACATTACTCCATAATCTATTGCTAAATCT
>CAMEUC010000005.1 GCA_945937855.1 uncultured Clostridium sp.
TTTCGGGTGATTTCTTCGAAGATTTGCCCTTACCAATCACACTTCTCACCTCCAATTTACAATTTATTTAATCTATAGTTTCCCTTATTATTTTTATATTTTTTTCGACTTCATCTTCCCCATTTAGCCATATTGTTTGTTTATTTTTTCTAAACCATGTTAACTGTCTTTTTGCATAATGTCTAGTTTCTAATTTTATTTTTTCTATCATTTCTTCTTTTGTTATTTTGTTTTCTAAATATTCCACAACCTCTTTATATCCTAATCCTTGCATTGCTGTAGGAAAAGTTTTATATTTTTTTAAAATGTTTCTTACTTCTTCAATTAATCCTTCTTCTATCATTAAGTCAACTCTTTTATTAATTCTTTCATAAAGCATTTCTCTTTCCATGTTGATTGCAAATACATGGTAATTATATTTTACTTCATTTTTTCTAGATTCTATTTCTTGCTGGGTTTTGGTCTTCCCTGTTTTATGGTATATTTCTAAAACTCTTATTATTCTTTTTTTATCATTTGGGCTAATTTTTTCCATCGCTCTTGGGTCAATTTTTTTTGCTTCTTCATATAAAACACTTAATCCTTCTAAATTTGCTTTTTTTTCTAATTCATGTCTATATTCTTCATCAAATTCTTCTTTTTGAAATTCTATTCCGTATATTAAGGAATCTATATAAAGGCCTGTCCCACCAACAATGATTGGAGTTTTTCCTTTATTTAAAATTTCTTCTATTGTTTTTTCGGCTTGAACTTGATATTCAGACACATTATATCGTTCTTCTGGAGATACAAAATCAATCATATAATGTTTTATTCCTTGCATTTCTTCTAAAGTAACTTTAGCAGTTCCAATATTCATATCTCTATATATTTGCATGGAGTCTGCTGATATAATTTCTCCATTTATTTGTTTTGCAAGTTCTATTCCTAATTTACTTTTTCCGAGAAGCTGTTGGTCCACCAATTACAATAACATCTTTTTTTTCCATATTACTTCCTATTAAACTTTCTTTCTATATCATATTTACTCATTTTTATTGCTGTTGGTCTACCGTGTGGACATGTAAACGGATTTGGTAGTCTTAACAATTTATCCATTAGTTCTTTTACTTCTTCTATTCCTAAGACATGATTTGCCTTAACCGCAGCTTTACATGCTACTGTTGCAATAAATTTTTCTTCTTTTTCCTGTATTGCTGTAATTGCCACTGTATTTACAGCATCTAATATTTCTAAAAATAATTCTTTAGTATCTAAATCTATACAAATATTAGGAACACCTATTAATCTTATCGTATTTTCTCCGAATTCCTCTATCATAAATCCTGCTCTCGTAAACATATCTATATTTTCTTTTACAATGGATTTTTCTTTATGACTTAAGTTTATAATATCTGGTAATAAGAGTATTTGTGAATCTTTTTCTTTATTATCATAATAATTCTTTTTAATTTTTTCGTACATTATTCTTTCATGTGCAGCATGTTGATCTATAATATACATTTCTTTATTCATTTCTATAATTATATATGTTGAAAACACTGTTCCACAATATTTATATTCTGGTATATTCTCATATGTTTCCTGTTCTTCAAAAAGCGATATATTATCAAATTTTGGTGCTTCTTCTTTTGGCTTTTCTATTACTGTTCCAAATGTTTTACTATACATTTCATTAAAATCTTGCTTGCTTTCTTCATCAGTTTTCTCTATTATATCTTCTTGTACATTAGTATTTTCTTTAGCTTCTTCTTTTGTTGGTTTTGTTTCTTCATAATGTTCTGTTGATTTTCTGCTAAATATCTCTGCTAAAACATTTTCATTTTCTCTTTTTATATCTTCAGAGTTTTCTTTTTTCTTAAAAATTGAAAACAAACCTGCTTCTGGCTCTTTATTTTTTTCAAGGTTTTCAAGTTCTCCTATTATTTCATTTATCTTTTCATTATTTTTTTCCATTTCTTTAGGAATCTGTTCTTCTATTTTTATTTGTTCTACTTCATGTTTTTCTGCATTTTTTATTAAATCTGCTTTTAACAAGCTGTCTCTAATCGCATGATATACTGCTTTAAATACTTTTTGTTCTTCTTGAAATCTTATTTCTAATTTTGTTGGGTGAACATTTACATCTATTTTTCTTGGATCCATTTCCAAGTTTAAGATTAAAAATCCAAATTTTCCTATTGGCAGTAAGCCTTTAAATGCTTGTTCTGCACTTGATGTTAATGTTTTGTCTTTTATATATCTTTTATTTACGAAAAACATCTGGTAGCTTTTATTAGACCTTGCAATTTCTGGCTTGCCTATAACTCCAAAAATTTTAATATCTTCATACTGATAATCCACATTTATTAAACAGTCTGATGTTTCTTTTCCATATAAACCATATATTAGCGTTTTTAAATCTCCATTTCCAGTTGTTTGAATTATAGTTTTATTTTCATTTTTTAATTTAATTGCAACATTAGGATTTGCAAGTGCTATTCGTGTTACTGCATCTTCTATGTATCCGAAGTTCTGTATAATCCTTTTTTAAGAATTTATATCTTACAGGTGTATTGTAGAAGAGATTTGTTACTGTAATTGTTGTTCCTTTTTGTGCTCCTGCCTCAGATTTTTCTAATACATTTCCACCTTCTACTATTATTTTGTGCCCAATACTATCATCTTCGGTTTTTGTTACAAGTTCCACATTAGCAATTGATGCAACACTTGCCAAAGCTTCTCCTCTAAACCCCATAGATTTTACTGTTTCTAAATCGCTCGCTGCCCTTATTTTGCTTGTTGCATGTCTTTCAAATGCAAATTCTATATCATCTTCTGCCATTCCACAACCATTATCTATTATTCTTATTTTTTTTATACCACCATTTTGAACTTCTATATCTATTTTTGTTGCTCCCGCATCTATTGAGTTTTCTACTAATTCTTTTACCACAGAGGCAGGTCTTTCTATAACTTCTCCTGCAGCTATTTGGTTTATTGTTAAATCGTCTAATAATACAATTTTTCCCATATGTTAATCCTCCTAAATTTTCATTTCAAATTATATCATTAAATAAATATTTTTTGTATAGTTTTTTGTAATTTTAAATAAAAAATGTTAATGTGCGTTTAAATAAATAATAATCAGAGGCGCATGATTGCGTCTCTGATTATTATTTATTTACTATATTATAACGTTGCCCCTATTATTCCTGCATCATTTTTTAATTTTGCTAGTACTATTTTTGGCATGTTCTTTTTATTAAATAATTCTTCTTTTTCTATTCTTTGAACAAGTTTATTTAGTAGTGTTTTTTCATAATGAGCAAAACTTCCACCTATTGATATTACTTCTGGTTCAAAAATATTTATTAAATTTCCTAGCCCTATACTTAAATTATTTATATATTCATTCACTATATTTTTTATTTGCTCATCTTCTATGTTTTGCTCTAATATTTCTTTAAGTTCTTCTCCTGTTACTGTTTCTGTTCCTACTTGTTTTGCAATTTTTTCTTTTAATGCTCTCATCGATGCATATTTTTCAAAACAACCATTTCTTCCACAATTACATTTTAATCCGTTTTTTTCTATAACCATATGTCCTATTTCGAAACCTTCATATTTCTCTGGCACTAATAATTCTCCATTTAAAAATACTGCTCCTCCTATTCCAGTTCCTATTGTTAAAAATATTGAATCTTTGGCTTTTTTTAAACTCCCATATTCTTTTTCTGCAAGTGCTGCACATTTTGCATCATTTTTTAGCTTAATTGGCACATTAAAATATTTATTTATTTCATCAGCAATTTTTAAATCTTTTATGTGTAAATTTTCTGCTTTTATTATACTAGCTTTTGATACCATTCCTGGAACTGCTATTCCAATTAAACTTACTTGTGTTATATCTTTTTTTGCTTCTTCTAAAACATTTTGTATTTGTTCAATTATTGTGCTTATAAGGATTTTTGAAAAATCTTTTTCATTTAGCTGATTACTTATGTTTTTTTCTGACTTACATATTATTGTTCCTGTTTGATTTATCAAGCCAACTGCAACATGGCTTCCACCAATATCAATTCCTATTTTCATACCTTGTACCACCTTTAACTAAAATATAGACAATTGTAGTTTTCAAAAGCGTTGGCTTTTGCAAACTGAAGTGCGAGGTGCGATTTTAGGGTAATTTCTTCGAAGGTTTGCCCTTACCAATCACACTTCCCACATTCCATCTCTCACCTCTAAACTACAATTTAACTCTCTTTTTTTGTCATTTTTATTATAAATACGCAGAGAACATCCATGTTCCCATATACATTTGTATTAATGGTACCAATACTACTAATGTAACAAATATTAACATTGCTCCTGCTATTGCATATACTATTTGTGGTAGCACCTTCATTATTCTATTCATTATATTATCTATATCTATTTGCATGTATTCAAGTAATTTTTCCATCATTTCACTTAAATCTGTTTGCATTCCTATTCTTAACATCTCTGTAATCATTGGGGATGATAACCCTGATTTTTCAAAAGGTTCTATCCAAGATTGCCCTATAAGTAAGTTATTAATTGATGATTCTATTAATGATAACATTACTAAGTTGCTTGATATGTTTTTACAAGTTTCTAATGCCTCTTGAATTCTCATTCCATTTTTTAAATTCAATAATAATCCTTGGATTAACCTAGTAAATTCAATTGCATAAATTAGTGGTCCAAAAACAGGCATTCTATATTTAAAATAATGGAAATTATATCTACCTTTTGGAGTTCTTATATATAAATACAATACTACTGCCACTACTAATATAATTCCAACTGGTATATACCAAATATTCATAAAATTATTTAAAAAGTTTGAAAACCATATTGTTATTTTAGGTAATTGGTCTGAGCTTCCAACAGAATTTAAAGTGTCTTGTATAATTGGAACTGCAATCAAAGTTCCACCTATTAATAATATAAATAATGCAATAAATTGAATTATATTCGGTACTAATATTCCTTTTATTTTTCTATTAAGTTCCATTGAACTATCTAAATACTCTCTTGCTTGTTTTAATGCATTTGTTAAAGAACCTGATAATTCTCCTACCTTTATCATGTTAATATATATTGGTGGGAAAACTCCTTCATAATATTCCATTGTCACATACATATTATCTCCAGCTTCTACCCCTAGAAGTATATCTTCTAAAACTGCTTTAAAACTTTCATTTTCTGTTGTATTTATTATTGTAGATAATGCATGGATATTATTAAAGTTTGCTTTTTTTAGCAAATAGAAATTTTCTGTAAAAATTGAGATATCTCTTTTTGTTATTCTTTCATTTTTGTTTATCAGTTTTTTTATTTTTGACATCAAACTAGGTTTTGCTGATAAACTTTTTTGTATTTCTTCATTTCTAATTGTTTTTAGTACACTGTTATTAGTTTCTACATTTTTTTTCTGTTTTTTACTTTTATTTTTTGTTTTCGCATTAATTTGTATTACTTCTATTGGTAGCAATTCGTTTCTTTTTAGTTTTTTTAATAATACATATTGGTTTGTAGCTTCAACTTTATTTTCCATTATCTGTCCATCTTTTGTTACTGCTTTGTATTTAAATAAAGGCATTTTTTCCTCCTATATCGTTAGGTTACATTTTTCTCATTTTCATTTGCATAATTGTTCTATTTAGAACTTCTATATTTTTTTCTTCAATTTGTGCTTTTGCTTGTTCTAAGTTTATTTTATTATCTACATATAGCTCGGCTATTGAATTTATTAAGCTTACATTTCCCTTATCTATATTACTTTGAATTGCATCTTCTAATTCTGATACACTAAATTTCTCTTTTCTTATACATCCTGCAACTACATTATCTACTACCATTACTTCAGGTATTAAAACTAATTTCCCATTTGTTCCCTTAATTAATCTTTGAGATACAACTAATTTTAGCAATGCTGACATAAGATATTTTACACTTGCTTGATCTCTAACTTCATAGAAATTTATTATTCTATCTATTGTTTCAGCACAAGATTTTGTATGCAAAGTTCCTATAACCAAATGTCCAGATTCTGCCATATCTATTGCAGCCTCCATTGTTTCTTTGTCTCTTATTTCCCCTATTACTAAAATATCACAGTCTTCTCTTAATGAATTTTTAACACCTTCTCTATACGAAAGAGTGTCTTTACCTCTTCCAACCTCTTTTTGTACAATTAAGCATTTTTTAGATGTATGTTTATATTCAACTGGTTTTTCTAAAGTAAGAATTTTTTTATTTACATTCTTATTTACCTCATCTATCAATGCATTTAAAGTAGTTGTTTTTCCTGAGTTTGTTTTTCCTGTAACTAGTATAAGCCCCTGTGGTTGGTACATCATACGTCTAACTACATCAGGTACTCCTAAATCTTCAAATTTAGGTAATTCATTTTTTATTAATCTTAAAGTAAATATTGGAATCTCATCAAAAGAAGATATATTTACTCTTAGCCTTATATCGTCAAATACATGTGAAAGGTCTAATTGTCTTGTTTCTCTATATATCTCATCTTTGTCAACATTTCCTCTTATAAAATAATCATATATTTCATACATATCACTTTCTGTTAAAACGTCTTCTTCCTCAATTTCCTTTAAGTCTCTTGCTAACCTTATAGTTGGTTTTCTCCCTGGTACTAGATGAACGTCTGATGCATTATTTTCTTTTGCAAAATTTAAAACTTTATTAATATCTACCATAATATCTCCTTTGTAAACTTTAATATATAATTAATTCATTATTTATTTCATCTAATGTGGTTTGTCCTTCTAATACTTTATTTATTGCATCTACTACAAAAGGTTTATAACCTATTTCTAATGCTTTCTTCTTTATTTCTAAACTTGATGCATTTTTTACAATTAGATCTTTTATTTCATCATTAAATTCTAGTATTTCAAATGCAGCTGTCCTGTCGTAATATCCACTACCGTTGCATTTTTCGCATCCAATAATATCATAAGTAAATTTATTATTCCAATCTACTTCTATACCATATTTTTTGTCTATTTTATTTATTATTTCTTTCTCTTTTTCTGTGAATTCTCTTTGTTTTGCACAATGTGGGCATACTTTTCTTATAAGCCTTTGAGATATAACATTTGCAATAGTACTTGCTATATCATAATTCGATACTCCTATTTTTCTAAGTCTTGTTATAACCTCTATACTATCAATTGTATGGATTGTAGACAAAACATAGTGTCCTGTTTGTCCAGCTTGTACTGCAATTTCCGCAGTCTCCCTATCTCTTATTTCTCCAACTAGAATAATATCAGGGTCTTGTCTTAAAACAGTTCTTAATGAATCAGCAAAACGTAATTTCTCATCAATTTCAATTTGGTTTAATCCAGGTATTCTAATTTCTACTGGATCCTCTATAGTTGTTATATTTATACCTGGCCTATTTAATGAATCTATAATACTATATAATGTTGTAGTTTTTCCTTCTCCTGTAGGTGCTGCAACTATTGTTATACTATTTCTTTTATTAAATATTCTTTTTGCTTCTTCATCACTTGTTGGGAAACCTAATTCTTGTAAACCTCTTATTGTCATATTTTTCTTTAATAATCTTAACACGAATTTTTCACCAAATATATTTTTTTGTGATGACACACGAATATTATAATCTGGATATAGTACTATTCTTCCATCTTGTGATTCTTGCCTTTCTTGGAACATATTTGATATAGATTTTAATCTACCAATTAATTGTTGTTGCTTATCCTTACTTATTTCAGTTGCTTTTATTAATTCACCATCTATTCTATATCTTACTCTTATTTTATCTTCTAATGGTTCTATATGAATATCACTTGCTCTTTTTTCCATAGCTGTTCTAATTATACTATCTACTAATGTAGTAACATCTCCTGTTGAAGATATACTATCAATTGCTTTTCCTTCAAATCTTTTTAAAACATCTAAAACATTTTTTTCAAAACTAATATATTTTTCCATAGTCAATCCTTTATTCAAAAGGATTAGTTTTATTGTATCTACAGCTTCATGGTTTAATGTATCTGCAAAACATACTTTTATTTTATTTCCAATCACTTGAAATGGTACTGCCTTATATTTATTTGCAACATCTAGAGAAATATATTGATTTATATTTATTTGTACATCATTTTGTGTAATCATTATCGTTTTTTCGTTTAGTATTTCTCCTAGAGTTTCTAGAAGTATATATTCATCACATAAATTTAATGTTCTAATAATTTCTACTATTTTTTTTTGTGGATTTTTTCTTTGGTATTCTAATGCTTTATTTATATCTGCTTGTGAAATCAATCCTCTTCTTACAAGTTCAATTCCTATTGGTCCTCTTTTATTTGTTTCCATATAAAACTCCCTTCTTCATATGTATTATTTATTAATTAATGTACTCATACTTACAGTTTTTGTTTTTGTTCCTAATTTATACATAACAGTAATGTCTATTTTTTTTATATAACTTCTTTTTTCTTCTGCTATAGAAGCTTCATCCATTGATATAAACATAGTATAAGAATCTAATTTATTTGAATCCTCTGAATATATTCCTTCTATTGCTTGAATTTTTTCTCCTTTTCCATTTATATATGTTACCAAATTTGCAGTATTTACATCATCAAAATTAAGTGTTTTTGCATATTCAAATACTTCTACTATATAGCTTGTTGCTTGTCCATTTCTCTTTACAAAATTTGAGACTATATATATATTATAAGATATTGAAATAATTAATGTAGAAAAAATCACTAAAACAAAAATTGCAATTATTGTATCTGCTAAAGCAAATCCTTTATTTGATTTCCAACTCATTTCTATCTCCTATTTTTTTAATTACGTAAAACTAGTATTATCCTGATATTTAATTAGTATTGCATAAGATATCTATAACTCTTAATATTTTAAAGTAACATCTTAATTAATTTCTTTATATTTTTATTAAATTATATATTATTAAAAATAATATATTTAAAAAACTAAAGTAGAAAACTATATTAGTTTGTTTTTTACTTCTAAATATTTTATTTAAAATATATATTATACTTGTGGTAACCACACTTGTTAAAAATACCAACTCATTTGTAGCTATAATACTAAATAACATTATTATCATTAAGTCTATAATTTTTTTATTTTCTGTTTTTTTTATAAAAACTTGCATTATAAAAATTATTAATAATGCTGTTAAATATATAATATATCTATAAATATTAAGTTTTAGTATGTATAGATATATTATATATATTGTTTGTATAATTACACCAAACAACAAAGTTCCTTTTGATATAGTCTTTGTTTCTTTTGCAATTCCACCTACTATAAAAAAAACGCTAATCATAAAAGTGCCATATATCAACTGAACAACTTGTTCTACTTGAATATTAAGAAAATCTATTTTTAATGATGCAACAAATAAAAGATAAAATAACCCTGAGAAAAATTCTATAATTATATATCTAGGTTTTATCTTTTCATGACAATATCTACATTTTCCTTTTAAAAATATGTAACTTAATATTGGTATAAGATCTAAAAATTTTAATTTGTTATTGCATTTTGGGCAATATGACCTTGTATATAAAATATCTTGTTTTAAAGGTATTCTATATGTTGCTAATGTAAAAAAACTTCCCATTACTATACCAATTATAAAAATACTTATATATATTATTATTTGTGCTATCATTTTTTCTTCCTTTAATAGTAATTCAGGCATATACAAAAATTTCATTATGTATATGCCCCATCTCAACTTTTTAATACATTATAAAGTATTGCTTTTAATTTTTATTTATATGAATTAGCAATATCTCCAATGTCTCCAGTTGTATTTCCTACAGTTACTTGTCCACTAGCTAAACTTTGTTCAGCGTCTCTTGCATTCGTTGTTTGGTCAGCAGCATTTTTTGCATGTCCAAATAGTCCTCCTTGAATAGCCATTGTGATAGTAACAGCAACTAATATTAGCATAACAATTATTGTTATAACTAAAGCAATTAAAGTAATACCTTTTTGTGTTTTCATCCTTTGTTTCCCTCCTTTTTTTATGTATTGTATTATTTATAAATAAAATAAATATTACCTAAAATTATTATTTTCCTATGGTATTTAAAAAAGTACCATTAGATTCGCTTGTATTGTTATTTGTATTATTTGAATTATTATTTGCATTTGATGTAGTATTACCAGCAGCACCTGTGCTATATTGTGCAAAAGGATTTACTTTTCCTTTATTATATTCATTTGTCCTTTCATAAACCTCTATATCTGATGCATCTAACTGATATGTTTTAATTATTTCTTCAGAATTAATATCTTTTAATTCTTGATCCAGTTCTTGTTTTATATCTTCTTGTAACGCATACTCTTGCACTTTTGCTGGCACAGTTTTACTACTTGGCATATAATCGTAGAATAGTATTCCTAGTAATAATATTATTGCTAGTAATAATAATAAAATTATTATTATTTCTTTAAAAACAGATTTTAACATTTTTCTCTCCTTAGTTAATTATAATTACATTTTCAACAACAAATGTAGCTGTAAGTTTCTCTGTGTTAATCTCTGTTTTAGCATTTTCATTTGTTGTATCAGTTGTTGTCATTGTAGGCTCAATTTTAAAATTTTTCGCTTTATAATTTAATTCATCATCATTTTCTATATTATATAGAAAATTTGTAATACCTACATATGATCCTTGCAAAGTAAATTTAATATTATATGTGTCTTGAATAGATGTTTCTTGTATTTCTAAATCTATTCTTAAATTTTCATTTGTAGCATATGTTCCTATTATTACCCATAAGTATTCAGATTTGTACTTTTCTATTTGAGTTATTCCTATTTCTGGATTTTGAGTTAAAGCACTTACTTTTGTTTCATATTCTTCTTTAGCTGTTTTTAGATTATTAATTGCAGTATCTATATCGGCTAAACTTTTAGCATAATTTTGGTCTATCTGAGTATTTGCTTCTGCAATTGTAGCATCTAAATTTTTACTGTCTGCCTTTATCTGATCAAAACTGTAAACTGAGAATTTTCTTATTGAAATGCCTCTAAAAGCTGACACACAAAGTAATATTAATATAATAACTCCTATAATTGAAATTAATATTTTTTTCATTTATAAACTCCTATTTTTAATAAGGTAAATCCCCTTCTATTGTTACTTGTATCATATCATCAACTCTAGTTCCTGGTGTTGATATGACATTTGTTAAAATTGCCCTATTTTGTATTTCTGATTTAAAATATCCTAAATATTGATATTCAGTAGCTTGTACTTGTATTATAATATGTTTATCATTTATATTTTGTACTGATAAAAGTTGAGCCTCTTTTGGAATTGCAAACATTATTTCATTTAATAAATTAGGTATTGCATTTTTGCTTTTATAACTTTCAGCTATTTTATCATTAGCTTCTTGTAATTGTTCCAAAATCTTTTGATAGTTTTCTGTCCTAGAATTTATCAAAGAGGTATATTTAGTAATTGTTTCAATTTTAGTTTTTGTATCATCTATAGTTTCCTGTGCTAATAAAGTTTTATCATTTATTTTGTTGTGTAAAATCAATGTAACAATAACATAAATAGCAAATATAGTCAACATACTATAAGCAAATCTTATACATGTAATATCTTTTATGTTTATTTTTATAGGTATCTTTGCTGTTTTTTCCTTACTTCCTTTTTTAGCTAATACAGAAACATCACTATTTAGTAATTCATATATTTTTTGCATTTTTTCTGATTTATTGCTAAAATTTATTTCCTTGTTACTTTTATTTAATACCACCATTGCTAAAGCAATTGCTGAATTTACCTCAATATAGTCTTTTATATTTAATCTCAGATTTGTTTTATCTACAAAATATGGTGTTAATATTTCGCATTTGTAATCCAAGAAATTTTCTTGAAAATATAAATCTATATTGTTAATAATTACACCTGTTCCTGTGATATATATTTTTTCAATATCAATATTATTTTTTTCTATTATTTTCTTTGTCTCTTCAATTATTTTATATATTGTTGGGACTATAATCTCTAAGTATTCACTATTTTCCATTTGCAAATCTTGTCCACTTGCAGTATATAATGTAGTATTTTTACATATATCATATGCTTTGCTGATTGAATTTTCTTTTTCTGCAATTTGCCTTAATATATCACTCATGCCTTTTTCTATTATATCTACTTTTATAGGCTTATTATTTATCAAGGTTGTAACCTCAGTTCTGTCTTCTATATTAATAATTAAGGTTTTCCCCAAATCTCCTTTTTGTAATTCTGGTATTGCTAAAGAGACTGGAGATAAATTAACTGCTCTAAATGAGTCTAACAATTGAATTCTTTCAGCAATACTTCCTTTTTCTAAATAGGTATACAAAACGTTTTTCTTATCTCTATCTTCTATTCCATCTGAAACTACTGCTTTATAATCTAATGCAAGTTTATTTTTTCCTGCATCACTGCAAAAATATTCAAATTCTGTTTTTATACTTTTTTTCTGATCTATTTCTTTAAGTAATCCAAAAATTTCAGCATTTGCATATTTTTCTTCCGAAATGTTAATACTTATAGGAGTTTTATAGCTAAAAGTTTCGTCAACTATTTGTTGTATTGTTTTTTCTAGATTTTGCTCATAAAATTTAATTCCAAAATTTTCTATTTTGGCATTATTATTTTCTTTTGATATTTTTGCATATTTTATTAAATTATTTTGTACAAATAATCCTAAACAACTAGTCATTTTTTCTCCTTAGTTTTTTGCTTTATCTAATTTTAGCATTGTCTTTTTTTTAATAATAATACTTGTATTTTTTTCTAAAATCCTATTAATATTATTTTATCTTTTTTTTGTGTAATGTCAACATTTTTATTACAAATGTAATGTAAATGTAATATTTTTGTAATATTTGTTTGTATATTATTTAATTTTTGGGAAAATATAAATTTATATAAAAATTTTGGAGGTGTTTAAATGTCTACGGAAAAACATTTAAAATTAACTGGTATGTCTAATATCTCATGGAAGGATGCCATAGTTCAAACAATTAATGAAGCCTCAAAAACATTGGATTATATTTCTTCTATAAAAATATTAGAGCAAACCGCAAAAATAGATGGTAACAAAATTGTAGAATATTACGCAACCATAGATTTAAGCTTTGGTATAGATAAAAGATAGGAGGTAAATTTTATGAATAACCCTATGGATACACAGAAAAATTATCAGGAATATGTTAATCAAAAATCCCCAAATTCCCCTATGTTAAAAAATTGTTTTAACAGTTTCTGGGTCGGAGGTTTAATTTGTGCAATTGGACAATTTATTATGGAAATTTGTAAGTACAATGGTTTAGATAAAACAATAAGTTCAACAATTGTATCTATTTCTCTTATTTTCCTAAGTGCCTTTTTGACTTCTTTAAATATATTTAATAAAATTGGTAAATTTGCAGGAGCAGGTTCACTTGTTCCAATAACGGGTTTTGCAAACTCAATAGTTTCTCCTGCAATGGAATATAAATCTGAAGGGTATGTAATGGGTGTTGGTGCAAAAATGTTTACTGTTGCTGGTCCTGTTTTAGTCTACGGAATTTCAACTTCCGTAATTGTTGGGCTGTTGTATTTGTTGTTTAACGTGCAGGCAATTACATTGGTGTAAGAAAAGATCGGAAATTATAATAAATAATAACTTAGAGGTGTGAGATGTGAAGTGAGAGGTGGGATTTTATGGTTAGGCTTTGTAGGAATTTTCCAATCTTCACACTTCCCACATCCCATTTCGCACTTCTCTAAATTATATTTAAATCACCAAATATTACACTAAAAACAAAATTTAATTAATTGAAAGGATTGATTTTATGAAAAAATTAGGAGCTCAAACTATACAATTTGATAATCCTATTACCATAACCTCTACCGCTTCTATTGTGGGTCCAAAAGAAGCTGGCGGTCCTATGGCAAAATATTTTGATAAATGTTTAGAAGATGAATTTTGGCAAGAGAAAACCTGGGAAAAAGCAGAAAGTAAAATTATAAAAGAAACTGTTAATATGAGTATAGTAAAATCTGGTATTCCTGCCGATAAAATTGATTACTGTTTTGCTGGCGATTTATTAAATCAGTGTATTTCTTCTAGTTTTGGACTTAGAGAACTTAGTATTCCCTTTTATGGAATTTTTGGCGCTTGTTCAACTTTCGGTGAAGGTATTGGGTTGGCCTCAGTTTTTATTGATGGTGGTGCAGCAGAAAATGTAGTTTGCGCAGCCTCTAGTCACTTTTGTAGTGCTGAAAAGCAATTTAGGTTCCCTCTAGAGCTAGGAAATCAAAGGCCACCCACTTCTCAATGGACAGTTACTGGTGCTGGTTCTGTTGTTCTTTCTAAAAATGGTTCTGGTCCTTATGTAACTACTATTACTACTGGTAAAATTGTAGATATGGGAATCAAAGATTCAAATAACATGGGAGCAGCAATGGCTCCTGCTGCCTTAGATACTTTAATTACTCATTTTAAGGATACTGGTAGAAGCCCCAATTATTATGATGGAATTTTTACTGGTGATTTAGGATATATTGGGAAAGAAATTTTAATGGAAAATGCGTTATTAAAAGGCTACAATATTAAAAATAATTATAATGATTGTGGTGTTTTAATGTTTGATAAAGAAACTCAAGATACTCATGCTGGTGGAAGTGGTTGTGCATGCGCTGCAACTATATTTTCTGGATATTTATTTAACCAAATGCAACATAAAAAACTTAAGAAAATTCTTTTAATACCAACAGGAGCTTTAACTAATTCAACCACGGCTCAGCAGGGTGAAAGTATTCCTGGAATTGCACATGCGGTTTCAATTGAAATTTAAATAATAATATAAATTACAATTTTAAGAAAGGAATTGATTTTATTATGCAAGATTTTTTTAGTAATTTAGATTGGATGATGCTTATTAAAGCATTTGTAGTTGGCGGTCTTATTTGTATTATAGGACAGATTTTAATAGACAAAACAAAACTTACTTCTGCAAGAATATTAGTTATATTTGTTACTGCAGGTGCAATACTTGGAGGTTTGGGCATATATGAGAAATTAGTTGAATTTGCCGGTGCAGGTGCAACTGTTCCTTTAACTGGTTTTGGTAATTTACTTGCTAAAGGAGCTATTGAAAAAGTAAAACAAGATGGCTTTATTGGAGCCTTTACTGGAGGTACAGCCGCAGCTGCTGGTGGAATTGCAGCCGCCGTATTCTTTGGATATATTGCATCATTAGTAGCAAAACCTAAAATCAAAAAGCAGTAATATTTAAATAGTTAAATTGTAATTTAGAGAAGTGCGAAGTGGGATGTGGGAAGTGTGAAAATTGGGAAATTCCTACGAAGCCTAACCCTAAAATCCCACCTCTCACTTCACACCTCTCACCTCTAAATTACAATTTATATTTTTCTTCTTATTACCCTATTTGAAATTGTTGATAATATTTCATAATTAATTGTCTCACATTGCTTAGCTATTTCTTCTACTGTTATAATCTTATTGTCCCAAATATAAACATCATCACCAATTTTAACATCTAAGCCAGTAACATCTGTCATAAAGCTATCCATGCATATTGTTCCTACTATTGGAACTTTCTGACCTTTAATTACTACACTTCCCTTGTTACTCAATTTTCTTTTTATTCCATCTGCATATCCTATTGGAACATTAGCAATTGTTGCTCTTGTATTTGTCACATAAGTTCTCCCATAACTTATACTAGTTCCGTTTATCAACTTCTTTTATAAATGAAATTTTACTTTTTAATGTCATGCATGGTTTTAATCTTATTTTCTCTTTTAAGTTCTCATTTGTATAATATCCATATAGCATTATTCCGAGGCCTTACCATGTTTCCCTCTAAATTGTCTATACTAACTATTCCAGCACTATTACCTATATGGACATATTTTATTGTTTTTATTTGTTCTTTTATTATTCTTACTGCTTCTTTAAAGTTTTCTGTTTGAAGTTTTGCATATTCTAAGTCACTATCACTGGTTGCATAATGTGTATATATTCCTTCTACCTCGATATTTCTTAAAGTTTTTACTCTATTAATAAATTCCTGTAATTTGCTACTTTGTACTCCTGTTCTTCCCATACCAGTTTCTATTTCAATATGGATTTTTGCTTTTTTATTTTTTGCTTGTGCTTCTTTATTTAATGCTTCTACAAATTCAATATAGCAAACCCCTACTGTAATATTATGTTCAATTATATTGTCTATATCCTCTGCCGATGGCTGATTTAATACAACAATTTCTCCCTTATATCCCCATCCAGCTCTTAGTACTACTCCTTCATCTACAAATGCAGTTCCTAGTATTTTTATTCCCACTCTATTCACAAATTTTGCAACATTTTCTGTTCCTATTCCATAGCCACTGGCTTTAAGTACTGGCAAGATTTCTTTATCTGGATGTAGTTTTTTTATTTCGTTGTAATTATACTCCATTGCAGATAAGTCTACTAATAATTCGGTTTGTCTATTTCTTTCATAAATCATAGCCTTATTCCCCTTTTTCAGTTGAATAATAATTTATAGAAGTGTGAAGTGGGATGTGGGAAGTGTGAAAATTGGGGAATTTCTACAAAGCCTACGCCTATAATCCCACCTCTCACTGCACACCTCGCACATCTAAATTATTATTTATAAAACACAAAAAACGATTTTTATTTTTATAAAAATCGTTTTTCTATTTTTTATGCATTTTTTGCTATTTCAGCTAGCTCAGCAAATGCTTTACTATCATTTACTGCAAGTTCAGCTAGCATTTTTCTATTAATTGTTACATTAGCTTTTTTTAATCCTGCAATCATTTTGCTGTATGTCAAACCATTTTGGCGACTAGCAGCATTTATTCTTGCTATCCATAATTTTCTAAAGTCACTTTTTTTATCTTTTCTTCCAACATATGCATATGATAATGATTTTAAAACTGCTTGATTTGCATTTCTAAATCTATATCTTTTTGCACCAAAATATCCTTTAGCTTGTTTTAACACTTTTTTATGTTTTTTTCTTGTAATTCTTGCTGTTTTTACTCTTGCCATTTTTTATTTCCTCCTTTTTTTATGCGGGCAGAGGTGGAACCTATGCCCCTACATTTCATCATTTCATTTCTAAATTGATTAATTTTGATTCCATAGATTTTTCTATTATCCATAAGGTAATAATTTTTTTATTCCTGCTTCACATGTTTTATCTGCATAAGCATTTTGTACTTTTCCAGATTTTTTTTGTCTTGTTGTTTTGTTAGCAAGTAAATGTCTTCTATTTGATTTTGTTCTTTTTACCTTTCCTGTTGCTGTATATGAATATCTTTTTGCAGCTGCTTTATTTGTTTTTAGTTTTGGCATTTTTATTTACCCCCTTCTTTTATTGTAAATATATATTTAGTTTACTTATTTAACAGTTGGTGCTAATATTGTAAACATGTTTTTACCTTCTAATAAAGGTTTTTTCTCTATTGTAGATACTTCTGCTAATTCTTCAATAAACTTATTTAGCACTTCTTCTCCCATTTTTGAATAATTAACTTCTCTTCCTCTAAATCTAACTGTAATTTTTACTTTGTTTCCATCTTCTAAAAATTTTCTTGCATTTTTACATTTAAATCCAAAGTCATGGTCTTCAATATTAGGTGTTACCCTAATTTCTTTTAATTCAAGTGCTTTTTGTTTCTTTTTAGATTCTTTTTCTTTTTTTGCTTGTTCAAATTTATGTTTTCCATAATTCATAATTTTACAAACTGGATTCTCTGGATTTGATGAAACTAAAACTAAATCTAAATCTTTTTCTTCTGCTAAATCTAATGCTTCATCTCTTGACATTTGACCTAATTTTTCACCATTTTCTCCTATAACTTGAACTACTTTAAATCTTATTTGTTCATTTATTAGTAAGTCTTGTTTTATACTTAATCACCCCTTAAAAAAATAACTTGCCTTAAAGAACAAGTTAATCCACATAAAATATAAAACTATTTTTAACCTTTTCCCAATGGTAAAGGTGAGAATGGATACTTCTTCTTTAATAATCTTTATTATATTACTACTTATTTTAAAAAAAGTCAAGAGTTTTTATTGACTTTTTTTAATTTATGTATTAAAATAGTTGGGTATGAATATTTATAGTAGATAGATCCAAAGCCCGGTAGTCTATATATTTAAATATTTATAAAAATTTAGAACAAATATGAATGGAGGATATTTTTATCATGAACAATACTACATACACAGCAAAATCAAGTGAAATTCAAAGAAAATGGTATATAATTGATGCAAGTAACAAACCTCTTGGAAGAGTTGCTGCTGAAGCTGCTAAATTATTAAAAGGAAAACACAAACCAACTTTTACACCTAATGTTGATACAGGAGATCATGTAATTATTTTAAATTGCAAAGATGTTATTTTAACAGGTAAAAAATTAGATCAAAAAATTTATAGACATCATACAGGTTATATTGGAAATATGAAAGAAACATCAGCAAGAAATATGTTAGAACAAAAACCAGAAAAAGCTATGATGCTTGCTATAAAAGGAATGCTTCCAAAAAATAGATTAGGAAGACAAATGATTAACAAAGTTAGAATCTATGCTGGTTCAGAACATGAAAACCAAGCTCAAAAACCAGAAATATGGGAGGTAAAATAATATGGCAAAAAAATTAGATAAAACTGCTTTCTATGGAACAGGTAGAAGAAAAAAATCAATAGCTAGAGTAAGATTATTAAATGGTAATGGAAAAATTACTATAAATGGAAAAGATATTAACGAATATTTTGGTGTTGAAACATTAAAAGTTATAGTTAAACAACCTTTAGTTGCTACTAACACATTAGACAAATACGATGTTGTTGCTAAAGTAACTGGTGGTGGAATTAGTGGTCAAGCAGGTGCTGTAAGACATGGTATTTCAAGAGCTTTATTAGAAGCAAATAGCACAGAATATAGACCAACACTTAAAGCTGCAGGATTCTTAACAAGAGATGCAAGAATGAAAGAAAGAAAAAAATACGGTCTTAAAAAAGCAAGAAAAGCACCACAATTCAGTAAAAGATAATATTATATATACAAAAAACCTTCGAAAATTTTTTCGAAGGTTTTTTTGTATTTATTCAATAATACACCTCTACTAAATATAGCCCTTGTGGTGGTAAGGTTTTCCCTGCTCTATTTCTATCTTTTGAATTTATTATTTCTGGTATTTCTTCTGGCTTTATTTTGCCAAGTCCCACATCTACTATTGTTCCAGCAATTATTCTTACCATATTATAAAGGAATCCATTTCCTTCTAGCTCTATTTTTATTCTATCTCCCTCTTGCAAGACTTTTGCACTGTATATTGTTCTTACACTACTTTTACTACTTGTTCCACTTGCTTTAAATCCTTTAAAATCATGTTCCCCTTCAAAATATTTTATCGCTTCTTGCATTGCCTCCACATCAAGTTTTATAGGCATATGATATTCTAAATCTCTATATATTGCACTTCCATATTTAGAATTGTTAATTATATATCTATATCTTTTCCCTTTGCAAGAATATCTTGAATGGAAATTTTCTTCTACTTCTTCGGCTTTTATAATTCTTATACTTTGTTTTAATTTTGAATTAATAGCTACTGGAAATTTTTCTATATCGATTTTCGAATTAGTTTTAAAATTTGCAGTTTGCCCTAAACTATGTACTCCTGCATCTGTTCTCCCAGACGCATTTAGCTCTATATCTTCCCCTGTTATTTCTCCTATTGTTTTTTCTATTTCCCCTTGTATATTTAATTTATTAGGTTGCTTTTGCCAACCTCCAAATTTTTTTCCATCATATTCTATTATTAATTTTATATTTCTCATACATTCTCCTTAGATAATATAATTGGGTTCGGAGTACCGAACCCTTATATTATTTATTTTTTTCTTCCTTTTTTTCAGCTTTTTTAGTTATCATATTTTTAATAAGTATTTGTTTTAATGCATCTTCTTTTACGTCTGCAATTAATGTGCCATCTTTTGCTACTGATATTTTTCCAGTTTCTTCAGAAACTACTACTACAATAGCATCTGATTCTTTAGACATTCCTATTGCAGAGCGATGCCTTGTTCCAATTCTTTTTGACACGTGCTTCTCATTTGAAAGTGGCAACATACATGCTGCAGCTTTTATTCTATTTTCGCTAATTATAACAGCTCCATCATGAAGTGGTGTCTTTGGTGTAAATATATTAACTAATAACTGTGGTGATATTTCAGAATCTATTGGTATGCCTGTATCCATAATATCCTTTAATTTTATATCTCTTTCTAATACTATAAGAGCGCCTGTTTTTGTTTTAGAAAGTTCTACTGCTGCAATAACTATTTTATATATATTCTCTTTTGTTTTTGTTTCTATATCTTTATCTATTCCAAAAAATTTATTTATTTTGTTACTACCTAATTGTTCTAATGCCCTTCTTAGCTCTGGTTGAAATATTACTATTAGCAAAATTACTCCATATGTCATAAACGAAGAAAGTATATAATTTAAAACATTTAGCTGTAATATTCCACTTATAATTGTTATTAGTATTAAAAAGATAATTCCTTTTAATAATTGAAAAGCTCTCGTTCCTTTTATAAGCCCTACTAATTTTACAATTAAAAATATTACTATTGCTAAATCTAATATTAAAGTTACTATTTTTATTGGTTCTTGTGGTAACGAAGTTAAATATTCCATTATTTTTTGCATACTTATTTGTGTACCAACATTACTTGTCATTAGTTTCCTCCTAAATTATTTTATTAAAAACGCTATAAGTGTAGCTGCAACACCTAATACCATTAGCCCTGCTAATGTAGCTGCTAAAACTCTTGTCATTATTTTTTTCTTATCTCTTTTTGCCATATGTATCTCTCCTTTAGTTTTTATTAATTACATTTATAATTTTATATCATTAAATATAACTTGTCAATTGAAAATCATAGAAAATTTCTACCTTTGAAATTTTATTGTACCTTTCTATTCAATATTCTAAGTGTATTTAATATTGTAATTAATGTCACACCCACATCTGCAAATACAGCTTGCCACATTTTTGTTATTCCTATTGTACTTAAAACCAATACTAATATTTTTACACCTATTGCAAAAATTAAATTCTGTTTTATTATTTTATTTGTATATTTTGATATGCTTATTGCCTCTTTTATTTTTCCAATTTCATCTGTCATTATTACTATGTCTGATGCTTCTATTGCAGAAGATGAACCAACTCCTCCCATTGAGATTCCCACATCTGCTCTAGCTAGTACTGGAGAGTCATTTATTCCATCTCCAACAAATGCTACTTTATATTTATCATTTATCAATTTTTCTAATTCTGCGTATTTTTGGTCTGGTAGCATCTCATATTTTACTTCATCAATACCTAATTCTTTTCCAATTTTTAGAGCAACTTTTTTATTATCTCCTGTAAACATTCTAGTTTTTACGTTCATTTTCTTTAAATCTGCAATTGCTTCTTTTACTCCTGTCTTTACAGTATCTGCAAGATAAATTACTCCTATTGTTTTATCATTTAATTTTACTTGTATTTTAGTATTTTCGTCATCTTCTTTTTCTTCTTTACTAGCTCCTACAAAATAGCAATTATTATCTAACTTATAACTTATTCCTTCTCCTGGTATTTCCTTAAAGTCTGTAATTTTTTCTTCTGGAATTTCTTTATTTTTAATTATAGATTTAGCAATTGGATGATTAGAAAATTGTTCTCCTATTACTGCAAATTTTAATATATCTTCTTTAGTATAATTTTCGTCTTGGCTTTCTATTTTTTGAATTTCAAATTCTCCTTTAGTTAATGTTCCTGTTTTATCAAATACAATTTCCTTTACATCTTTTATTGAATCTAAAAAATTACTTCCTTTTATTAGTATTCCCTGTTTAGACGCTTTACCTATTCCAGAGAAATAACTTAATGGTACTGATATTGCAATTGCGCAAGGGCAAGATATTACTAAAAATATAAGTGCCCTATATACACTTCCATTCGTGCCTAAAAAACTTGTTTTTGAAATTAGTGGTAATATTAAAGCAATTAAAATTGCAAGTATCAATACAACAGGTGTATATATTTTAGCTGCTTTATTAACAAAAGTTTCTGTTTTTGCTTTTTTATCTGTAGCATGTTCTACTAATTCTAAAATTTTATTTACTGTACTATTTTCATAAGTTTTTGTAACTTGTATTTCTAATATGCCTTCTGTAACAATACTTCCTGATAGTATCTCCTCTTTTTCTTCTACAGCTTTTAATTTGCTTTCTCCTGTAAGCGAAGCTACATTTAAACTTGCTTTACCTTTAATTATAATTCCATCTAACGGAACTTTTTCTCCTTGTTTTATTAATAATATATCTCCTACTCTTACTTCTTCTGGAGATACTTTTTTTATTTCACTATTTATTTTTAAATTAGCATATTCAGGTTTTATATCCATTAAATCTGTTATTGATTTACGTGTTTTATTAACTGCTTTTGCTTCTAATATTTTTCCTATTTCATAAAGTACAACAACCATAAAGCCTTCAAAGGCTTCCCCTATTAGCAAAGCTCCAATACATGAGATTGTAACTAGAAAGTTTTCATTTATTGTGTGATTTTGTTTTAATAATTTATATGCGTTTTTTGCTGTTCTATAAAGTAATATTAAATATCCTAATACTATACAAGCTTTTGCTAAGCCTCTATTTATTGGAGTAAAAAAACCTACACCTGCAAAGCAAGCACCTATAATTAACCTAATTATTTCTTTTTTTACTCCCTCTTCTTGCTTTTTTTCTTTTTCTTCTATTAACTCAACTTCTGGCTCTATAGATTTAACTATTTTTTCTACATCCTGTTTTGTTAAACTATCTGTTTTATATTTAAGTTTTAAAGTGTTAAAATTAACTACGACATCTTGTAAGTTGGAATTTTTATCTAATGTTGTTTGTATTTTGTTTGCACAATTTGCACAATCTAAGTTTTTTAAAATAAATTCATAACTTTTCATTTTTCCCTCCTATTCCTCTATATGTTTCTCGCCTACTTCATATAATAGTTTTACATGCTC
Organism: uncultured Clostridium sp.; assembly: GCA_945937855.1. Classification (GTDB taxonomy): domain Bacteria; phylum Bacillota; class Clostridia; order TANB77; family CAG-508; genus UMGS1933. Next base: position 23,174 of record CAMEUC010000005.1, read on the forward strand.
ATCATCTAAAGAGTAAAAGATTGTCTTCCCCTCTCTTCTATATTTCACTAGTTTTGCTTGCTTTAATACTCTTAATTGATGTGATATTGCAGATGATGTTGTGTTTGTTATATTTGCAATTTCTCCTACACATAGCTCATTATCAAGTAAAGCACTAATTATTTTCATTCTTGTGGAATCTCCAAAAACTTTGAATAACTCTGCCATGTCAAATAAAAATTCGTCTGTTGGCATAGATTTTTTTATTTTTTCTACTTTTTCTATATTTATAACTTCACTATCCATAATATTCTCCTTCATTTTAACATGTGAATAATTGTTCATACGTTTATGATAACACTTGTATATATATATGTCAAGATTATAATTAAAATTTAGTTACAAATTGTAATTTGTATGTCACTGCTTCTCAGCCTACCTTTTGTATGATTTTT
>CAMEUC010000006.1 GCA_945937855.1 uncultured Clostridium sp.
TGTCACTATGAATTTCAATTCTTTCTATAAATTCTCTAATTATCTCTTTATTTGGTTTTTCCATATTTAAAAATTCATCTACCAAATTATCTAATTTTTTCTCCTTATCTTCCTGCACATTTTCTCCATTTAACTCCTGCTCCATTTCTTTTATTCTCTTAGTATAATCCTCTACTTCTTTTTTTATTTTATTAGCTTTTTCAATATAGCTATCCACTGTAATAATTCCTTCTAGTCTGTCTTCATATAATAAATCAAGTTTTCTTGTTTCTTTTTCAATTTGAGTTTTATAAGTTTTAAGTTTATTTCTTAAATCTAATTCTTTATCCTCTTTTGATTTAGATTTTTTTGCAATCTCTTCAAGTTTCTTTTTATCTGAATATTCTTTGCATATTTCTCTTAAAACTACAATCATATTCTCTTCAAAAACTTGATAATTAAAATTATGTGGAGAACACACATCAAATTTTGAATATCTAGCATAACGTTGGCATCTACCATAAATATTTCCATTCTTATCTGGACTTCTTATTCCAATATATCCTTTACAATCAAAACATTGAAGTATTCCTTTAAATAGATAGTCGTTTTCCACAATTCTTGAACCTTTTGTGGCTTCAAGTATCTTTTTGGCTCGTTCAAAATCTTCTTTACTTACTATCGCTTCATGCATATTAGGAACTCTTATCCAATCTTCTTCTGGAACATCTACGAATTTTTTAGATTTAAAGCTAATCTTTTTTCGCTTGCCTTGTACTACCGTTCCTGTGTAAACCTCATTTGAAAGAATAAACCTTACCGTAGATTGTGGCCATAAGCCATAAGAAATTGATTTTGTTCCTCTATTTCTTTTATTGTAATCTGATGGAATTGGTATTTTTTGCTCTGATAAATAATCTGCTATTTGCATTGTTCCATAACCTTCAAGAAACATTCTAAAAACAGTTCTAACAACTTCTGCAGCTTCTTCATCTATTACTAGATGATATTTATTTTCAGGATCTTTCTTGTAGCCATAAGGTGCTGTTCCTAGATATTCTCCATTATTTCTTTTTGATTGTAAAACACTATTTATCTTTTTGGATGTGTCTTTTGCATACATTTCATTTAATATAGATTTAAACGGTGCTATATCATTATTGGCAGAATCTAATGCTGTATCTATATTGTCTAAAATAGCAATATATCTTACATTATGCTCTGGAAAATAAGTTTCTGTATAATATCCAGATTGTACATAGTTTCTTCCAAGTCTTGATAAGTCTTTAGTTATAACCATATTTATTTTGCCTTGTTCAATGTCATCTATCATTTTATTAAACGCTGGTCTATCAAAACTTGTGCCACTTACACCATCATCAACATACTCTGAAATAAAATTAAGTTTATTTTCCTTAATATACTCCATCAGTAGTGTTCTTTGATTTTGTACACTCTCACTCTCTGAATATTTTTCCTTTTCTTCATCTTCTTTTGAAAGTCTTATATATATGCCTACTTTGTAATCAATATTATTCATTATGTTAAAGCTCATTTTTCCTCCTTCCTGCTAAAAATAATGAGATAATATTGATACTCTTCTAACTAGAATTATACCATATTATCTCATTTATTGCTATTTATTTATCATACTTTTTTTAAGAATTTATTAATTTCTTTTTATGCAATAATTTCCAAATGCTCTTTCTATAATGTTTTCAAGTGTTTCTCCATTATTATTAAATATAATATTAAACTTAAATTCATTTTTCTTCTTATATTTTTTCTTTTTAACATCCTGTTTTACTTCAGCCATATCTATTACCTCCTTGTCTTATTTTTTCCACATTTTACTATTTTATACTAAAATAGTTGTAATCTAGTTTGAATAAACTTTTAAACTTCTTATGCTACTTGCGTGTACTATATTCTTAACGACTCTTGGTACATCGCTGGTTACTTTAATTCCCTTTTTTAAAACTAAATTGCTTGTTTTTTTTGCATACCCAAATATTGACCTATTCCATTTAGCAAAATCAATATCAGATATTTCTGTTTTTATTGATAATATTTCATTATCTCTATTTATTGTTGCAAGTAATTTATAATATTCTTCTTTATCTTCTTTTTCTTTGCTATTTCTAACATAAGTCTTATAATATTCTCTGTTATAAGCCTTTTTCTTTTCTAAAGATTGTTTCTTTTTATATTTTTTCTCATTTTTATATCTTTTATCTTTAGTTACAATTTTAGATACATATTGAGGTGTCTTTTCAATAATAGGTGCTATCTCCGATGGTCTCTTGTGTTCCTCATAATATAATCTGATTATTTCTTGTTTAACTTCATCTGCCTCCATTTTCTCCCTCCTCTCTTGGTTTCATTTTTTACTTGCAATTTTTGAATACAATTATCGCTTTGTTATTTCATCTTATTTACATTACTTTTTACTAACATAAGTTTATCATGAAAGTTTGACACCATCAATAGTTTATGATAAAATATTTATAATAAAATAACATTTGTTTTTAAAATGTAGTCAGGAGTAATGATTATGGATAGCTTATTTAATATGTTAGATACTAATAGTAATAAGTTTTATTTTGACGAAAGCAATAAGAAGAAGATAATTGTTTATCATGTATATAAAAAATACCAAGATACATATTCTTCTCATATTAAGAAAGATGAATTTAATATTGGAGAGCAACTTTGTGATTTTCTTAATACGGATTTTGAAAATCCTAACAGCTTTAAAACTCTTATTAAAAAATATGGCATAAACTTTTTCTTAAATTTAACAGATATAAAATATTCAGATTTTCCTGTTCCAGCTGAAGAATATGAAAATTCACTAGACATATTAATTAATGACCATAAATATGTTTTTAGCTTATTTAGACAAGATTTAATGCTTGATATTGAATATATATTTAATATGAATAATCTTGAAGAAATAAAGGACTTAACACCACTACAAAGATTTCAAGTTATGACAAATAGTGATGTTAGTAGTAAATCTTTAGAAAAAATTGATAATGATAAGGTAAGAATAAATTTATCTGCATTTGAGATATTAAGAGATTATTCTAATTATCCTATGAGGCAAGATGAAACACAAAGAATTGTTAGCAAAGCAAATATAAATTCTTCTTATTTTATTGAATGTGCTGATATTATACAAGCACTACTTATAGAACTTTTAGAAATAGCAAAACTTAATACTGAGATAAAAAAATGTAGAAACTGTGGCAAATTCTTTGTTCCAGACAATAGATCTGATGAAATTTATTGCAGTAATATATATGAAAACGGTAAAACTTGCAAAGAAATTGGTCATTTTAAAGTACAACAAAAGTTGATACAAGAAAATGATGATTTAAGAATTTATAGAAATGTTTATCAAAAGCTATTATTAAGAACTAGAAGAAATCCAAGTAATACCAAGTATGCAAGAGATTTTGAACTTTTCAAAGATGATAATAATAAATGGAGAGAAAATATTAGTAAAGGCAAAAGTACTGAAAAAGAATATATAGAATGGCTAAAAAAACAATAAAGGTAGATTAATTTCTACCTTTATTTTATTGTTATCTTTATTTATATTAAATTAATTACTTGGTGGAATAGGAGGCATAAATGAATCTTTTAATTGTTCTATCGTGTCAGCTTTAACCCACTCTTTCATTCCTGTTTTCCAAAGTAAACTTGATGGTGTTAGTTGTCCTGATACAATCATCTCTTTTAATTTTTCTAAGTTATAAGGACCTGTTGGCTTTCCATCTACTGCTAAATAATATTCTTCTGTTGGAATAATTGGTGGTTTTTCTGTTTGTTGTGGATTATTTATACCTGACATCATGTTATTCATTGAACCTGCAATATTTTGACCGACTGCACCACCAACTGCCATACTTGCCATCATTGCAGCCATATTAAATCCATCTCCACTGCCACCTGATAAATTAACATTTCCTGCACCATTTTCTCCCATTTTTCCTAATGCTTCTGCACCTGCAACACCAACTTCTGCTTGTTTTTCAACTTGGAATGCACCCATATTATCAGATTGTGTCTTTTTGTGCATTGCATATTGTCCTTCCTCTCTTTGTATTCTTAAAGTTTCCTCTTTATTTTCCATTTCAATTCTTTGGTTACCTTCAATGTCTTTTAATTTTGCCTCTACTTCTGCTTTCTTTATAGCACCAGCTACATCTTTAGTAACACTCATTAATTCTTTATATCCCTCACTAGATTTATCTAATTCTATTGCTGATAAGTCCACTCCTGAAACATCAACCCCAAAATTTTCTCTAAATCTATCTTTTACATATAGTTCAATCTCATCATTTATTTGAGCAATTTTAGTTTCAATTTGAACTAACGGAATATTATTACTAGCAGGAATATTAGTAATTATATCTTTTACATATCTAGTTACTGCATCACGAACCTGTGCTTGGAATTCTTCAAGCTTAAATGTATTTAATCTATGTAATTTTATAAATTCTCTATAATCCGAAATTTTGAAATTAATTGACCCTCTTACTGCAACAGGAACACCAAAATCTTCAAATCTAGGATCATATACATCAAAAAATGGTACTGCAAATTTAGTCTGAATTATTTGTGCAAGATTTATAAAATAAATTTCTGCTTGAAATGGTGTTCCACCATCATAAGCTAACCCTATAATACTTGCTAATATTGGGAAATTGGATGTTTCTATTTTTTTATCAAAAGGTCCAACAATGAAATCTTGCATTGTTCCATCCTTTTGTTTATATACAAAAACAGCCACCTCTCCATCTTTAACTCTTAATGATGAACCCCAACGCACTGAATTTTCTCTTGTATTCTCACCTTCTTGTGTTCCTTTTGGATGCCATTTCCAGATAAGATATGATGGTTCATCACATCTTATTTCATCCATAAATCCTCCATTATTTTTATTACTAAATAACCCCATAATAAAACCTCCTTTTAATACTCTGAAACAACTTTTTGAACACCATATACAATTTCGCCTGTTTCATTTACTAAAAATTCTTCTAATATAATATATGGCATTTTTCTAGTTCCTGAAAATCCATCATATACTGCTTTTAAAACTATATTCTTTCCAATATATTTATCAAAATATGTTTCTGATACTGCAGGAATAAAGTGTAAATTTACTAGCCATTTATTTCCATCTTCATCAGTTATATGACCTAAGATAGATTTTGTACTATCTGCCTCTAATATTTCAGTTTCATCTATCACACAATTAATATATATTTTTGTTCCACCTAATCCATTTTCAGATGAAAAAGAATTAAATTTTTCAAATTTTGCTTTTTCATAACCTTTAGTAAAGTTATCTAGTTTTGAACTTTCTTGTGTTTCTTTCTTACTACTATTTATACTATTATCCTGTTTTGACTTTTCTTCTTGTAATTTCTTTAAAACACTTTCATTTACATTGTATGAGTCAATATAAATCTTCATTTTTTGTTCTTTATTTTCATAAAATATACTTAATCCAAACCCATCTGTATCTTTTGAATAAAATACTGTATCGTTTTTTGTTACATCTATATTAAATCCTGCATCTCTACATTTTTTTGAATATTTTTCGAAGTCCTCTTTTGTTACTTTATATACTTCAACTTGTAATTGCCCAGAACTTTCACTTATAATTGTACCATTTTTATTGTCTGGATGTGGTAATCTATTAAATAAAACTGAATCTTGCCATTCAATTGTAGCATTATAGTTTGTTGTATCTACTATATCCATTCTCTCAAACAGATTAGACCTCATTCCCAAAAATACTATTGCAACTATTAATAAAATAAGACCTATTAATACTTTAATTTTTAATTTTTTGTTAACTTCTGCATTTTTATTAAGTATTTTATCATAACTTTCATTAACTATTTTATCATTAGGAAATAACAAATCAGCTTTATGTTTTAATTGTTCTGCTTTTGAACTCCATAATCTAAACCAGTAAGCATTTTTCCTATTCATTTCTTCTTTTGATATAAAATCCATTTTTTCTTTTGCAAATATCAATGCATCAATTATTGATTCCCTATCATTTGGAAATGGAAAATTTTCAATTAATGATTCTAATTGTTGTTCTTCTTTAGACAAATTAGGCTTTGTTTTTATTTTTATAAATGGCAATAAAAAATATATGAACAGCGGTATAAAAGCAAATATTAAATTCAAAATTATAAATCCAAATTTTTTCCCACTACTCCAGCTAGACCATCCACCGTTACTTATTTTGGGACTATTAGAAATAGTTTGTTCACACTCATTTACTTTTTCTATAAATCTTTGTAATGTTTTTGATACTTCTTTCCCACTTAATTCAAATCCACAACTTGGACATACTATATCAAACGCTCTAACAACATCTCCACAATTTGGACATTTATGAATTTTTCCATCATATACTATTTTTCTTTCACTTAATTCTTCCATTTCTACTTCATTCTTTATTTCTTCTTTTTTTTCTTCTAAGGCATTTTCCTTAATATTTACAGAAGCTCCACAACAATTGCAAAATTTTGAGTTTGAATTTATTTCTTTTCCACAATTGCTACAATACATACTTTTTTCCTTTTCATTTTTTTCTTCAATTTTTTCATTTGGGTTATTATCTATTGTTTTATTTTCATTATCTATCTCTTTTTCTCTTTGTCTTTTTTTATTATTATTGGATGAAAATTCATTACTTTCATCATCTACAAAAATATCTTTTACAAAATCAATCTGATCTTTTACTTCATCGATTTGATCTTTTGCTATATCTTTTACAGTTCCAACAACACCTAAAAAGCTATTTACTATAGTATTTTTCTTTTCTTTAGAATTATCATTAAGATTGTTACTTTCATTTTTCTTCCCTGTAATAATTTCTAATATAGCATCATACCAAATTTGTAATTCTTTTTTCTTATCAAAAACAAAATGTGCTCTTTCTCCATTTTGTAAAAGGATTTGTAATCCTAGTCCATATTCATCATTATCTACTTTTGAGATTTGCAATTTATCATTAACTATTCTTATGCTTTGCAATGGGATTTTTTCTATAATTTCTTCACTTTTTGCAAATAACCCATTTGATTTTTCATAATAACAAATAATGTTCTTGTTAGTTAAATACATTTCATATATTTCTTCATAAACATCATTTGCTTTATACATTTCAACGCTATTTGCTTGTTGAATTATCCCTTCATCATTCTCTAGTTTCAAATCTACCATAATTATCCCCTCTTTTTTAATTATCTTGAGTTTTTTCAAACTCGCAAATATCTCCTATATCACAATTTAAGTATTCACAGATACGCATCAATACAGATAGGGCAACTTCTTCGTTTTTTCTTAATTTTGTCATTGTTCCTGTAGCTATATTTAAATCTTTTCTCAAGTTTACTGGAGTGATGTCTTTTTTGATTAACAAAATCCACAATTTTTTATAATTAATTCTCATAATATAGTACCTCCTTAAAAAATCAATACTATACCTCCTTATATCTATATTATACGATTTTTGTCGATATTTGTCAATATTTTTCGCAAGATGTTGCGATTTTAGTTTTCTATCTTATTTTTTCTTATCTTTGCTTTTAGCAATTTCTTTCTCACTTCTTTCCTTATTGTCTTGAAATCTTTTCTGTATTATCCAATCTTCTTTTTCTCCCTTTTCAGCTTTGTTAATTATTCTTTTGCAAGTTTGTATCTTTTTATTTAATCTTTCAATATCTTCATTTAAAATATTAATTCTTGCCTTTAAAATCGTTTTATCAACTGCATTATCTGTTTTATTATATAATTTCATATATATTTCTTTTTGAGCCTTTAAAGGGGAGATTTCTTCAAGATATTGCGTTCTTAAATTTTGTGCATCTTGTATTGATGTTAATTTATGATCACTAATCATATTTAGTTCATCACATAACTTATTAAATTGATCTATTTCTTTATAATACTCTGGAGTTCTTTCTTCATAATGTATTTTAGGTGGTAATTTTCCTAGAACATATAAAAAATGAACATATAGTCTATAAAAATGTGATTTTTTTAATAATTCTGAATTTATCTTAACTCCTTCATATATCCTTATTTTATATATTTTGTTGTTATCATTTTTTGACTTATAGTCGTTATAATATATCCTATACTTTATATTTTCAAAAGTATAGTCTTCCCCAAATGCTCTTGCAATCCTTATATTTCTATTAAAATATGGTGTTGATATAGATATAGAATTATTAGACTTTTTTACAAAATAACCTTTATAGCCTAATTCATCAACAAAATCTTGATATTTTACTGCATTTTCAATTGCTTCATCAATATCCTTTTTTATAAGTGCCATTTTGCCACTATTACGATTATAATTTGCAATTCTGCTTTCAGCAATTTCATCTTCTTTATTTGCTTTATCAGTTTCTACTATTGAAAGTCCATATTTTTTACATAGTTCATCATTTGTTTCTCTAACTAATGCTAATTCAACATTTGAATTGTGATATTTACTTCCATCAACAAATGAAACCGAATTTAAAATAATATGGTTATGAACATTATCTTTATCAACATGTGTGCAAACTAATACTTGATATTTATCTCCCCATAAACTTTCAGCAAGTTTCATACCTATATCATTACATTGCCTAGCTGATACTTCTTTCCCTTTAAATGATTGTATAAAATGATAACCTAACCTTCCATCTTCTTTATGAAAATTCTTTTTAATTAACATCATTTCTTCATAAGCATTTTCTGGTAAACAATTTATTCCAGATACTAAAATCCCATGTTCAGTTTTTTCTCCATTCTTTGCATAATTTATAACTGCTTCTAAATTTTTTTTTATAACTTTATATTTAGTAATTGCCATAAGCCACCTCCTTATCTTTGTCTTGAATATACTTTCTTTTCAAATCTTAAAATAAAATCTGACAATTCTTTTGTAATATAACTATATTCATCATGTGATGTGCTATATCTTGAATTTGCAATTCTTGCAATCTGATTTATATTATTTGCTATTCCATATATTTCTTTTTGAAAAGATTTTATTTCTTCAGTTGGTTGTGCTTTTATTCTATAACCTTTAATTGTACTTCTAATAAATTCTGATTCAGTTAGTCCTGCTTCTTTTGATTTTCTCTTTAGTAATTCATCTTCTTTTGCATCTATCCATATTTGTTTCTTTATATTTCTCTTTCTCATATTTTTTATTCTCCTTTCAAAAAAAATTACCAGTCTTTTTTAGACTGGCTTAAAAATATTAAAGGGGTTTGGGGAAGTAATTCCCCATCAATCAGTTTTTCCTAAAAACTGACAAGCAGTATTTATATGGGAGTATAAATGCGACACTTGCTTTCAAAATACTGTCAAGCTACTTTATACATATATCAACTCCTTTCCAACAATTTCTTCTGCTTGATTTTTAAAGTTATTCATCATTCCAACCCAATATAATGGATCAGAGTTTTTCATTTCTTCTGTTAAATTGCTTTGTTCTTTTAATTGTTTTATAATTCTTTCTACTTTATCTTTTGCTTGCATATCTGTTTCTACAATGTGTTTTCTTAAAGTTCCTTCCATAAGCATTATTGTATATTCTGCTTTCTTATTTTCTTTCAAATAATTTAGTCTTAATCGTCCATATTTTCCTATACAATAATCTGGATATTCATCCTTTGGTATTACTAAATTTGGTACATAATAATCTCCTTCCTTGTGATATTCAATTTTGTTTTTTCTTTCATTATCCATAATGAAAACCTCCTTTAAAATAAATTTTTATATAAAAATAGAATAGATTTACTATTCTATAATTACCTTGATTTTTCTACAATTAAGAAACCAGAGAGAGTGAGCTTTGTAGATTAGGCGTAATATATCCCATTTTGATAAAAGGGTTATTACGCCTCTATTTATAAGAAACCGTCGGTCGTTCGCCGAGTTTCATAGACAGTCTAGTAAGTAGCTAATGCTACTATAATTGCTGATAACTTAATATCCTTGCTTATACTTGTCCAAGCTTTTTACAATTATAAATCCACATCCAAGTATCCACCAATACTCTTTTTTTATTGTGAGTTTTTCGTTCTAAGTTCTCACTGACGCACTTTGTATAAATAGACTGTTTACACTCATACGAATAGACTTTATAGCATCGGCTCCATCTAACCTTATCACTTTTATAGAGTTTGAGGCATTATCTCTTACAAAATAAAAAACACCTACAACTTTTACATTGTAAATGTCTTTTATTTTAATATTCAATTATTTATAATATTCAAATATATCTATATCTCCTTTGTCAAAATTTCTTTCATAATCATCTGGATATTCTTCTTTAAACCACTTAACCTTATCTAGTATTTTATTCCTTACTTCTGTAGTATCAACATTTGAATACTTTTCTATTGAAAGTAATATTGGTATTATGCTGTTTCCACTGATACATAAATCATAATTTTCATAGTCATAAGAACCCCACTCATTCTCTTTTATCTTCAATTTTTCTTTATATGATATGTATATATAATCATCTTTAAACAAATGGTTAATTTTAAATGGCTTATATCCTACATCAATAACGCATGATGTTTTTAAATAACCATACATATACCATATTGACATACTATGGAATTCAACAAAATCTTCTGGTAAATCTTCTTTTTTTATTTTTGTTGGATAGTGTCCCCTAGCATATAAATATTCATTATCTCTGTCTAATGTTTCCCTGTATGATTTACCAAATCTTCCTCTTGTATAAAATAAAGCTTTTATTCTACTCAATCTAATATTCCTCCTTTACTTGTTACTTAGTTTCCACATTATCATAGGATGTTCTTTTATTCTTTCTACAATTTCTTTATCATTAAATAATAATTCTGGTTCATAAATTCCTTTTTGAAATTTATTATAAAAAAGTTTTGTATTATCATCTATAACTAAAATATCTTTTAAATACTCTCTTACAACCTTTTTCATCTCATCTACATTACTCTTTTTTGGATTTCTGTCTTTTAATGTTGGTAATAATTTTGTTTTTATATCTTGTCTTTTTAATTTTTCAATATTATCAATTTTCATATTTTCAAGTTTGTACCCACAAACAGCAATATATTCTAGCATAAAACATTGCTTTAGTAATATTTTTTCCTCTTTATCAAACAAATCATATTTGCTTAATGTATATACATCAAATAAATCTCTAGCTGTTGTTCTATCTAATAAAGCACATATTTTTGCAGCATATATTTCTATTGGATTTAAACAATGAATTGTTAAATGCTTGTCCTTAAATACATTTGTACTAACTTCTAATTTTTTAGTTTCTAAAATATGTACTCTATTCATATAGTTTATTTCAATTTTTATATTATCAATATTTCCTTTTATATCAACGTATTCTGCAACAATAGAATCTAATGCATATACATTTTTAGATTTTTCCATATTTATTCTATAATCATTCACATTCAAATATTGTATAACCCAATTATGTATATTTTTTCTTTGTTCTATCATTTCTTCTTTTCCTATATTTTCCGTCAAGTCTAAATCAATATCAACTGATAATCTTGGAAAATTGAATACTGCTGTATTAATTGCTGTGCCACCTTTTAATGCTAATAGTTTATTTAATTTTTCATCACTGTTTATCCATTGTAAAATTCTTATTAATCTCTCTACCTTTTCAAGTGTTGATCCAATAAAACCCGTCTCTTTAGAAATATTCTCTATATAATTTCTATATTTTTCTACCAATATAATCCTTCTCCTTTATTTGTAAATATTTTTGGAACTACTAAATTCCATTCTTTAATATATTTGCTTTTCATTCTTTTAGTTTCTTCATTAAAATATAACTTTTTATTTTCAGATTTGCTTCTGCATTCTTCTATTATATCTTGCTCTACTCCATAATGCTCTTTAAATAATTCTAAGAAAAATCCTACTTTGCCATATAATTTGCTAGAATTGTATTTTTTTAAATATTCTAGTATCTTATTTTCATCTAGTTTTCCAAATAATTCTAAGCACATTATTAATTCTTCATTTCCTCCTGCTAATTCTGTTTTATCTATACAATCTATAAAGGTTCTTTCTTTATCGGTTATTCTAACTTTATCATCTTGTACTATTCCAAAATCATATTTGCTATTTATATATTTATATGATATTCCTTCAAATTCAAAATTTGTAAATCTTTTTTCTGTAGAAACATATACTTCATAAAAAACTTGATTTTTTACTCCATAATATTCTAAAGCAGAATGATATGATATGTATGCATCTTCCTTTATTTTAGAAGCTATCATGTACTGATCTGGAATTGTATTTTTAAACTCTATATTGCATACAACATATAAATTATGCTTTACTCTTTTTATATAACCAAATAGCAGCAAATTTCTTATTATGCTTTTAGCTGTATTCATATTTCCTGTTAACTTATATACATCATCAACATTAAAAACCTTTAAAATTAATATTTTTTCATATCTTTTCATTTCTATTTCCTCTTTTTTTGTATTAAAAGTGCGTCTTTTCACACCCTTTTGTTACATTTTAGCACACTTTTTGTTTTCTGTCAATAAATTTGTTTCGTTTTTTGTATTAAAAGTGTGTGTTTTCAAATCTTATTAATACAAATTTCGTGATTTTGCGTTTACTATTTATTTATCGATTTTGTATTAAAAGTATCAAATTTTTAATACTTTTGATACTTTTTCATTACGAATTTTTTCCGTTTATGGAACTTTTTCGTAATAACTATATGTATTTTCAATATCAATATACATTTTTAAGTATTTTAATATACAAATTTTAAGAGTATCAATATTTTTCAAAACTGTACATAACAACAACACTCATGTGTGTATTGTCCTCCATTTTCTCTTACTCCTGGTAGGTATGCTTTTATATATCCTGGTTCTATTTTAGATTTTTCAAATGGTGGATCTAATAATTTTATTAATCCATTTTCTTTGTCTATTAATTGGTTCTCTAGGCTTTCCATAGATATATACTTTTTATCATTATCTGCTGCTCCTGAAATTACTCCCCAACTTTGAGATATACTGTCTATTCTACATTCCTCGTTTTCTATACTACCTATTGGGTCTCCATTATCCATATATGCTCTTTTAAACCATCGTCCATCCCAGCCATTACTGTTTAATGCTTTTTTTAGTTTTTGTTTTACATTTTCATATTTTTCTATTAAATCATTATCATCTTTTGTTTTACAAATTTCAATAAATCTATCTAATATATTATATAGAAAAAATCCGAAGCCAAATGCTTTCTCCTTTTTTATGATTTCCTACTGTGTTCATTCCATCGTTCCAGTCTCCGCTTCCAATCTTAGGCAAACCATTTTCTCCAAAGTTTAACGATTTTTCTATTGCTCTTATACAGTGTTTATACAAACTCTCTTTTATTTCGGATGCTTCGTATTTATCATACTTCTCATCAATACCATCTGCTAAGAGTTCGCCTTTTAAATAAGGAATTTCTTCATCTAATATACTATAGTCTCCAGTATAATCTATATATTCACAAACTAAATAGCATAGCCATAGTAAATCATCTGAGAATCTAGTTCTTATTCCTCTTCCGAGTTTCTTCGTGCCACCAGTGTTCAACATCTCCTTCAATAAATTGATGTTTTGCAGCTATTAAAATTTGTTTTTTCATGAAATTTATATCTAAAAATTTTATACCTAAAGTATCTTGTAACTGGTCCCTAAATCCTATTGCCCCTCCGTGATTGATAGTATCCAGATTTTGCCCATATCCTAGATGTAATGTTTTGATATGCTGCCCATCCATTTAGCATGATATTCATAGATTCTATAGGAGTACTTACATGGACTTTGCTTAAAAGTTCATACCAATATTTTTTTGTTTTACTCAATTCCTCTTCACATTTTTTTACATCATTATATTCCAATGGTATACTATTTTCTATCTCTTTTGCACCTAAATTTAAAACAATTTCTTTTGTTTCATATGGTTTTAATTTGACATCTATTTCTATTGCAATACAAGTTTCTTTATATATTCCATTATCATTATTTAATATTTTTTGTGGATTTTTTAAATTAGCTTTTCCAATAAATTCTTTCTTATCTCCTGTAAATTTTCGTATTGTTTCATTTGTTGTAACAAAAACTTCTTCGTTTTTCATATCGTTTTTATATAAATTAATTGCTACAACAGAGTTTCCTTTTTTCTCTACTTTTATATATCCTGAAGTTTTTATTTCATCCTCACCTAATACTGGTTTTATATAATATACTAGCTTTAAATTTTTTTCCTCATTTAACGTATTTTTTAGTTTTAATAGGTTTACCTTTATCGTATCTTGTAGTGGAACAAAAGTTGTTAGTTCTTGTAAAATGTTGTCTTTAATAGTTTTTAAATTTACATATCCAAATCCATATGTTAAATGATATTCTTGATTTTTGCTTATATTTTCAGATAAGTTCCATTTTGTGCCATTATCTATATTTTCTAAAAATATTATTTCTGAAGGTATATCTTGTGAGGTTGTATTATTCCAAGCAGATATTCTATTTAATCTACTATTTCTATACCAAGTAAAACCACCTAGGTTTTGTGTAATTAAACTTCCAAATTTAGGATTTGCTAAAATCATGCTCCAAATTGTTGGCAGTTTATTATTTTTAGAAACTTTGAATCTGTATTCTAAGCCATCTTCAGAAAATCCTCCAAATTCATTATAATATTTTAAGTTGCTATAATCTTCATTTAATGTTTCTATATTTCCGTCTATTACGGACAGTGGCAGAGCCCTTTCACTACAGTCCTTGGCAATTGTTCTTCTACTTATAAATTCTTCTTCCAAATCTTTTAATTGTAAGTCTATATTTCCTAAGCTTGAATCTATAACCATATTCGCTCTAAATTCTAATAAATTTATATCGTCAGCACTTATCTCATTTTCATTTAAAACAAATATTCCTCCAAAAGTATTTTTTAAATATAAAATCTGTTTATTTTGTATTTCGCTATTAATTTCATTCTCTAATAAATGCTCATATGAGTTTATTTCTTTATTTAGAATTACTAATTCAATTTTTATATTTTTACTTCTAAAAAATTCATAAGCTTTTAGAATATCTTTCAGAATATATTTTTCGTTCACATCCTTTATTTTTAACAATAATATTGGCAAATCCCCTGATATTCCAAATTTCCATAAATCACTTTGTGAATATATTTTATCTGGTATAACTTTATTTTCTAAACTTTTGGTTGGGTTTCCAAATAATAATAATGCTAATATTTTTTGATATCTTTCTATATCGTTTCCTTTTAATCCTAAATAGATACTTTCCGCTTCTGTTTTAGCTCTTGATAGTTCAAACACTTTGCTAATAGCATTTGTGTTCCTATATTGTCCTAGCATATTTATGACATTATCTTTATTTTCTGAAACACATAAAACTAAGTCTACCACTGCCTTTTGTTTTGGTTCTATTTTTATTATCCTTTTTGTTGCTAAAATACTTTCTGTGACTTGTGATGAATTATTAGAAAAAGGTTTATTTTGTGTAAGCATCTCTGGGATTTCAATATTGCCTTGTCCAAAAAATTTTTCTTTATCTATTTCATACTCTAAGTCTCCTATTGTTTGATTTTGAGTATATAAGTTTACTCCCAAAAATGTATTTTTTTCGTTAGCTCCCCTTTTTTTCCTTTTTACAATTATTTCCCCTGTATCTAATCTTTCATATGTTAAAAACAAATTATTAAATGCAGGATGGCTATATTCTTGTGCAGGGCTTGAAAGTATAGGTTCAAAGTAGTTTATTACCTCTATAGTTTCTACTTTTTCTCCATTGTTTGTTATTTCTATCCTTTTTATTTCAATTGGCTCATCTGTAGATACAACATTACTTGTTTTTATTTCAAAATTTCCTACTGTTTTTATAAATTTGTTTATATCTGGTGCAAATACAATTTTCCCAGTTTCTCCTTCTTCTAGATTTGCACTTATAAGCTGATTATTACTTAAATTTCTTATATAAAAGAAATTTCCTTGTCTATAGTCTGATGTTTTTTTGTATCTATTAATTAATAAATTTTTATATTTACTATATCCCTGTCCATCTGCTAAAGTACATACTGTGTATAATCCATTTGATATAACATTTGAACGTATTAACCCTGTATTTAGTTTTGTATATACGGTTTCTTTATAGTTTTCATAATCTTTTACTTTTAATTTTTCTACTTTTTCCTTTTTCTCTTTTGTAACAATGGCTTTTTTAGGCATTCTTTCTTGCAACAATATATCTACTGCTTCTATTTCTGGGTTTTCATGGAATCTTTTTACTAAAATTTTATCATTTATAAAATTATTGATTGATAAAAGTATTAATCCTTGGTGATGTGCCATATAAGTTTTTACAACTCTTTTTTTCTCGTTTGGTTTTAACCTTGCTAAAGTATAGTCTACAGATTCATAAAATCCGTATTTACCTAATAGTCCTTCTTTTTCTAATATTTTTATATTTTTTATACTATCTTCTATATCATATATTAAGCTTAAAAATACTGAATAAGACGATACAACAACATCCTCATCCAATCCTCTTTTTAGTCCTAACCAAGGTACTCCAAAAGCTTTATATTGATAATTATTATTTAAATCCTTTAAACTAAATGCTGCTTCTGAAATACCCCAAGGAATACCGAAGTTTTTTTGCATATTCTTTTTGGCTCATTATCATAAACTTACAAGATTCATCTATTAAACTTCCTTCATATGATTTTATATTTACTGCTGGCATTAAATATTCAAACGCAGTACCAGACCAAGATATTAGTCCTTTATATCCATTTAGGGTAGTTAAGGTTCTACTTAAAGAATTCCAATGTTTTGACGAAATATCCCTTTTAGCTATTGCTACTAAGCTTGCTTGTCTTGCTTCAGATGCAAGTAGGTCATAATAAGAGTCAGTTAATTTATTTTCTTCTATATTGAAACCAATAGAAAATATTCTTTTTTTATAATCATATAAAATGGAAAAGTTTGTGTTTGTAATTAATTTATCAACTATATTAATTAAAATATTTATTCGTTCTTCTTGCTTTCTTTCTTGTAAAAATGTTTTTAATGTATATAAATATCCTACAAAATTTCCACTATCTACTGTCGATACATATCTTGGAATTAATGGTTCTAGGGTTTTTGTATTATACCAATTATATAAATGTCCATTCCACTTTGGTAGCTTTTCTACTGTAAATAGCATTTTTTCTAATAAATCTATACTTTCTTGTTCTTCTATATATCCTAAATCATATGCAGAAACCACTGCTAGAAATCCTAATCCTATATTAGTTGGTGAAGTTCTTTGTGCGATTTTTTCCTTCCTATCTTCTTGATAATTATCTGGTGGTAGAAAATTATTTTTTTCATTTATATTATCTTTAAAGAACTGCCAAGTTTTTATACCTATATTATTTAAGTATTCCTGATCTTCTTTTCTTACATTACATTTTTTTATATTTTCTTTACTTATTGTGTATGCAAAATATGGTGCAATTAGCCACAAAATAGATATAACTAGAGTTACAATTTTAGCAAAATAAATACCAATTATAATTCCTAAAACCCCTAGAATAATATTTGGTTTCATACTTTTAATATATGATATTAAATCTGTCCCAGCTTGTTTTTCTGCATCTTCTGAGGTAGTCCATTCTAATAAATTCTGTTTAGATATTTTTATTCTATATATACTTCTAATAGCAGCATCTACAGTTTTAAATGCTTTGTTGGGCAAAAATATAAAATCTAATATTCCTCTAATTACACTTGCATTTAATTCTCCAATAACTTTTGTAATATTTTTATATGCCACAAATAAAGAGCTTGGTGTGTTTTTCTTAAAAATTATATAATTTCCCAAATCTAATATACTTGGGAAAACAACTGCAATTACACCTAAAACAAATATGCTTGGAGCATTGTATAATAAGCCTATAATAATCAATAGTAAAGAAAATACTGGTACTAGGCTTCTTCTTAAATTATCTAATATTTTAAATTTTGAAAGTCTATTTAATGGATTTTGCTTTTTTGAACCATTTTTTATAATTATAGTTTTTTTCAGCCAATTTATTAATTGCCAATCTCCTCTAATCCATCTATGAAGTCTTGACATATAGCTATTATATTTAGCCGGACATCCATCAAGTAAAAAAATATCAGTTGCCAATCCAGCTCTTAAATAACTTCCTTCTAGCAAATCATGACTTAGCACTGTATTTTCTGGTATTTCATTTTCTAAAATATCATAAAATACTTGTAAATCATATATTCCTTTTCCTGTAAATATTCCTTCTCCAAAGTTATCTTGGTAAACATCTGATATAGCATTTGCATATAAATCTGTTCCCCCACTACCAGCAAATATTTTACTAAATAAAGTTTTTCTGCTAGATTCTAAATCTATTCCAACTCTAGGTTGTATTAATGCATGTCCTTCTACTACTCTATTGTTTTTAATTACAGGAGTATTTAAAATGTGTGCCATTGCTCCTACTAATTGCTGTGCTGAGTCTAAAACTAAATTAGTATCTGAGTCTAATGTAATTACATATTTTATATTTAACTTTTCTTCAAATGTATTAACTTTAAATTTATTATTTCCAGTTACAAGAAATTCGTTAAATTCGCTTAATAATCCTCTTTTTCTTTCCCAACCTAAATAACATTTTTCTTTGGGGTTCCATCTTCTATTTCTATACAAAAAATAAAACTTCTTTTTTCCTGGGTATGCATATTTTTTATTTAAACTTTCTTCTTCTTTTAATCCTTCTTGAACTACCTCTTCATCAAATGGCTCATTTTCGTTTTGTGAAGAGGTACAATCTCCTAAAAGTGCAAAATATAAGTTGTCTAATTTATTAGCTAAATAATAAACCTCTAGTTTATGCATTAGCTCTTTTACTTTTTTGCTACTATTTATTATAGTTGGTATAACAACAATAGTTGATGCTTCCTCTGGTATTTTCTTATCGAAATTCATTTTGGGAATAATTTTAGGTTTTACTGTTTTTATTAAAGAATAATTTAAAATTTGTATCCATATTTCAGAAATTGGGATAATTGATAAAACCCCAATTATAATGCTATAAACTAGAGAATTACTTATACTATAGTTATACATGCTAAAAATTATTGAAAGTAGAGTTGTTACAGTATACACTTCCACAATATACCTATTAGCCTTTTGATTTTGGCTTATTTTAAAAAGCTTAGAGCCAACATTTAGTTTTTCTATTAGTTTATTGTATCCTTCATCAATTAAATAATATCCTATATGTGCTTTTTTCCCTTGGTCTATATTTTCTTTAGCAAGTTCCAATGCTTTATTTGCTATATAGCTTTCTGATATTTTTGTTTTATCCGCAATTTCTTTTATAGCTTGCCTATAATATGCTTTAGTTTTATAATCCATATTAGAATATACATTTGCAGGATCTTTTTTTAATATTTCCTCTACCCCATTTATTTCTTCAAAAAGCATTAAAAAATTTATTCTAGATATTTCTTTTATGCTTGTGATACTATTACCCATTAACACTTTTTGAAGAGCAATATCAAAGTGTTCTTTTCTAATTGCTTCTTCTACGCTTATTCCTGTTTTATTAACTTCTTCTTCTAAAATATTTAAATAAGCAATTCCTCTTTTCCCAAACCTTTTTAATTTATAAGACATATATTCTATAAAAGGATATTTTATTTCATTTTTTACGTTGTTTGATTTTAAGCTTACTTTACTGTTCTTAAATTTATTTTCAGTTTTATTTTCTATTATTCTTTCTATAATACTTTCTACTTTTTGTTTTTGAATTTGCGCTGTATATATTTTTTCGCAAATATTTCTAATATTCTCTATTATTGCAATTTCTAAGAAAATCCACAAATTCCATATTTCTTCCATATTTAAAGTTTTTTGTTCTTGATATGCTTGCAAAGCTATTTTTAGGGTTGTATCATCTATTTTATTATCTCTATATGATGTTATTTCTGAAGCCAACACATATATTCTTGCAAAACCAGCATATGCTCCGTTAGTAATTCCTGGCAATTCTTTATATTTTTTTAAAGGCATCTCTCTTTTTATTTTTTTTACAGATTCTTCTATAATGTAAAAATTATCTAATAGCCATTCTCCTGCCGGATGTATATCTATACCTTTTTTTATATGTTCATTTAATAAATTATATGTTTTTTCAATAAATGCATAATTCTCATTTATTCTCTCTATTGGATACGTATTTGTATTAGAATATTTTTTTACTTCATAATTAATTGCAGTTTTCTCCATAAATTTTTTTAAATTTTCATCATCTAAAACTGCACCTTTTATATTCAAAAATTTAGTATTTACCACAAAAAATCCACTCCAAAAAATATTTTTATAGATATTTTTACCAAAACTAGATTTTTTATGTATTTTTTAAATTTGCATTTTTTGCTGATTTGTGGTATAATATTTATATTCTAACCGAAAGGAGAACAATAGCATGACATTGAAGGAACTGGTCAATACACTCACTTATGATGACGAGTTAGAACTCATCAAAAAACTCCGTATGACCTTTACCCCTCAAGAACAAAGAGAGATCATGATTATTTCCTCGCAGGAAATGACCTTGGATGAAGCCAAGGTTTTCTTGAAGCTCTCTGCTTAAGAAGAGGAAGCCACTGACTTGCTAAAGACAGTGGCTTCCTCTTTTTTATTTATTTTCTTTTTTTGGTTTATTCCAAGAAATATAATCACATTTTTCCGGATTATTTTCACATATATAATATGTTCTTCTTTTTTTAGTTTTTCTTATTTGTACTTTTCCTCCACATTTTGGGCATGGTTCTTTTATTGTCTCAACAAATGGTTTTGC
Source organism: uncultured Clostridium sp. (assembly GCA_945937855.1). Lineage (GTDB taxonomy): Bacteria > Bacillota > Clostridia > TANB77 > CAG-508 > UMGS1933. The sequence continues at coordinate 20,962 of CAMEUC010000006.1, forward strand.
ATTTTGGCATTCTGGGTAACCTGGGCATGCTAAAAATTTTCCATATTTACCATACTTTATAACCATCATCCTACCACATTTTTCACATGGTACATCTGAAACTTCTGGTTCAAGTTTTACATGTTCTAATTCTTTTTCAACTTTTTCTACAACTATTTCAAAAGGTTCATAAAAGCGTTCTATTACATTTTTCCATTTTAATCTTCCTTCTGCAATTTGATCAAATTCTTCCTCCATTTTTGCTGTGAATGTTTCATTTATTACATCTGGGAAATTTTCTACTAATAATTTGTTAACAACTTTTCCAAGCTCTGTTGGGAATAATTGTTTTTGCTCTTTTTCAATATATCTTCTTGCTAAAATAGTTGTTATTGTTGGAGAATAAGTACTTGGTCTTCCTATTCCTTTTTCCTCTAGTGCTTTTACTAGGCTTGCTTCTGTATATCTTGGTGGTGGCTCAGTAAAACTTTGTTTTGAGTCTATTTTTTCATTTATTAATTCTTGACCTTCTTTTAGTTCTGGAATTTTTGCAAACTCCTCTTTAGTTTGATTATCTTCTGTTTCTACATATAATGCCATAAATCCTTTAAATTTCAATGTTTGTCCATTTGCTCTAAAATTATAATCATCTGCATTTATTTTTACAGAAATAGTATCAAAAATAGCTGCTGACATTTGGCTTGCTAAAAATCTATTATATATCAGTTTATATAGTTTATATTGGTCATTTGTTAGGGAAGATTTAATTTTATCTGGCTCTAAATCTATATAAGTTGGTCTTATTGCCTCATGTGCGTCTTGTGCATCTGATTTTGTTTTATAATATCTATTTTCGTAATATTCAGTTCCATATGTTTTTTCTATTTGTTCTTTTGCTGCCCTTCTTGCCTCTTCAGATATTCTTGTAGAATCTGTTCTCATATAAGTAATTAAACCTACTGTTCCCTTATCTGCAACCTTTACACCTTCATATAAACCTTGTGCAACAGACATTGTCTTTTTTAATGCAAATCCTAGTTTTCTTGATGCCTCTTGTTGCATTGTACTTGTTGTAAAAGGTGGTGCAGGAGTTCTTTTCTTTTCTCCTTTTTTTATTTCATCTACAATAAATTTTGCTTTTTCTAAGTCTTTTACTATTTCATCTACTTCTTCTTTTGAATGTAATTCTATTTTTTTATCATCTTTTCCGTAGAATTTAGCTTCAAAAGTACTTTTTGCCTTTTTAGTTCTTAAATTAGCATAAATATTCCAATATTCTTCTGGAATAAAGTTTTCTATTTCTTCTTCTCTTTCTACAATTAATCTTACTGCAACAGATTGAACTCTTCCGGCTGATAATCCTTTTTGTACTTTTTTCCATAATACTGGGCTAATTTTATAACCTACTATTCTATCTAGTACACGTCTTGCTTGTTGTGCATCTGTTAAGTTCATATCTATTTTTCTAGGTTTTTTTATGGCTTCTTTAACTGCTCCTTTTGTTATTTCATTAAATGTAACCCTACATATTGCATCTTCATTTATTCCTAGAATATGTGCTAAATGCCATGCAATAGCTTCTCCTTCACGGTCAGGGTCGGTTGCAAGGTATATTTTTTTAGCCGATTTAGCATCTTTTTTTAATGATTTTATTAAATCCCCTTTTCCCCTTATATTTATATATTCTGGTTCAAATGTTTTTAAGTCTACACCTAATTTTGATTTTGGTAAATCTCTAATATGACCCATAGAAGCAACAACTTTTGTGCTTCCTCCTAAAAATTTTTTTATTGTACTAGCTTTTGCTGGTGACTCGACTATTATTAGTGTATCTGCCATTCTATTCTGGCAGCAATGAAAAGCTTCGTATTACGTTGTCAAACTTCATAAAAAATTTTTCAATGTACTTATGTACTATCTCAAATTTTTTTATTTGTTTTCCTAGTACTACTCGCTTTTGCTTGCTGCATCCTCCTTCTTTATTGTTTTTTATTTATATAACGGATATTCTCTGCAAATGTTATTTACTTCTTCTTTTATTTTTTCTTTATTTGTTTCATAATTTTCTACTGCTTCATTTATTAAATTAGCTATTTTTTTCATTTCTCCTTCTTTAAATCCTCTTGTTGTTACTGCAGGTGTTCCTATTCTTATTCCACTTGTTACAGATGGTTTTTCTGGATCAAATGGTATTGCATTCTTATTTACTGTTATTCCTACCTCATCAAGTCTTACTTCAAGTTCTTTTCCAGTTATTCCTTTATTTCTTAAATCTATCAATATTAAATGATTATCTGTTCCATCTGATAATAATTTAAATCCATATTTTTGCAATTCTTCTGCTAAAACTTTTGCATTTTTAACTACTTGTTCTTGATAAATTTTAAATTCTGGTTCTAATGCTTCTTTAAAGCATACTGCTTTTGCTGCAATTACATGCATAAGTGGTCCACCTTGTATTCCTGGAAAAACTGCTTTATCTATTTGTTTTGCATATTCTTCTTTGCAAAGTATCATTCCACCTCTTGGACCTCTTAATGTTTT
>CAMEUC010000007.1 GCA_945937855.1 uncultured Clostridium sp.
CAAGGCCTTATAGGCCGATATGAAAATCCCCCAGTTATACTGGGGGATATTTATAATCCATATATTATTCTCCATCGATTGGAATATATTTCTTTTCTGGCAATGCTTTTTGTTCTTCCTTCTTTGGAATTTCTAGTTGTAAAGTTCCGTTTTTTAAAGATGCTCTTATGTCTTCTTCTTTAATGTCTTCTCCAATATAGAAGCTTCTTGAACATTCACCAAGATATCTTTCTTTACGTACAAATTTTCCTTCCTCTTTTTCTTCTTTTTGTGAATTTGTTGTAGCATGAACTGTTAAGTAACCATCTTCAATTTCTATTTTGATATTTTCTTTTTCGTAACCAGGTAAATCAATGTTAACTAGATATTTGTCTTTCTTTTCTTTAATATCTGTTTTCATTAATTTAGTTTCTCCCTCTGTAAAAAATGGATCTCTAAACATTTCACCCCATAAATCAAAATCATTTCTCCTTCTTGGTATCATCATCATAATAAATCAACTCCCTTTCTTTTTATGTGTTGACACCATTTTGCTGGTAGCACATATATTTTCTATAAAAAGTATTATTTACTTTTTACATATATATTATACACCTGTTTTTAGCAATGTCAATAGAAGAGTGCTAATTTTTTTAAAATTTTTTTTAATTTTGCATTTTTATTTGTTCTTCTCTTATTAATGGATATTTTATAAGTTTGTCTCCATCTAAGTTTTCTTTATGCATATCTACTGCAGTGATTTGATGATTATCATATGTTGTATAATAATAAATTCCTTTATTTGTATTACAACACGATGTATAAAGTGTTATCTCATATTTATCATCACCCAAATTGCAACATCCTCTTTGTTGGTCAACTGAATTAAGTATGTGGAAAAATTGACTAACGCTTTCTTTTTCTCCCTCTCCAGAAATTGAATTCATTTTTGTAAATGCTACTCTTACAAACCTAGATTGTGATGATAAATCTCCTGGAAGACCTATTCCTCCCATTCCGCGACTATACTTTTCTAAATTTAAGCCTTGAGCAAAAGTGTTCTTAGGTGGTTTTGTTGATAAATGCATATAATTATTTAAGTTAAACATTTGCTTATCAAAAGGAGGATTATTTGTTAAAACTCCTACTGGATTTTCATATATTTTAATTCCTTCTTTTACCGCTTCTACTGTTATACATTCTTTACTATCTGAAATAATCCAATGTAGTTCCGCTAATGGCAACTTATCATTAAATGGCATATTTAAGAAATTCATTTTTTGTACTAAATTTCTTGCTTCTTTTACTGTAGCACATTGGCTAAGAATCCAAGGAATAAATTCAAATTGCGTTATATTATCTTTTCCTTCTACTTCATCTTTATAGTCTGCATTTCCTACAAAATTTAGCCCTGCAATTCCTAATCCCTTTTCATTTATAGCATCATAATATAAAGGATAATCTTCTATTACATATGCCATACCAATTATTGCATAATGAGTATTTATATTTCCTTTTTTTCTAAAATGAAATGGATAATTTCGTGGGGTTATTGTAACCTCATCTCCATAAGAAAATTCGTAATCTAATGTACGTCCAAAATAAAAATCCTTTGTTTTATAAGTCGCTGCTGTACACATAATATTCCTCCTTATTTTTTTAATCTCAAGCTATTACATATTACAGTAATGCTACTAAATACCATAGCCAAACTTGCTATCATTGGATTTATTGATATTCCAATAGGTTTTAAAACTCCCATTGCTATTGGTATCATTAACAAATTATAGAAGAATGCCCAAAATAAGTTCTGTTTAATATTTCTAATTGTTCTTTTGCTAATATTAATTAACTTTATAATATTACTTAAATCATTTCTAGTAAGTATAACATCTGAAGAATCCATTGCTATATCAGTACCACTTTTTACACTTACCCCAATATCTGAACTTGCTAGTGCTGGACTATCGTTAATTCCATCTCCACACATCATTACATAGTTTTTATTTTCTTTTAAGCTTTTTATTGTTTTTGCTTTTTCTGTTGGCAAAACACCAGCAATTACTTCTGTAATCCCAATATCTTTTGCTATCTTTTCAGCCGTTTGTTTATTATCTCCTGTTAGCATAATTGTTTTAATTTTATTTTTATTTAAAACATCAATAACTTCTTTTGTATTTTCTCTTACAATATCATTTACTCCAATGATTGCAATTATTTTTTTGTTTTTGACAACGTAGACTATACTATTTCCTTCTTCAGCAATTTTATTTTCATCTTCTATATAGTTATTTTCAATTTGATATTTTGAAAGCATTTTATCATTTCCAAGTAATATCTCATCATTTCCTATGTTTGCTTTAATCCCTAAACCAGATATATTTTCAAAGTTTTCTATATTTAAAATGCCTATGTTATTTTCTTCTAAATAATCTGTAAATGCTTTTCCAATTGGATGTGTAGATTTTTTCTCAACACTTCCTACTATTTGTAATAATTTGTTATCATCCATATCAGAATAATTTTTTATGCATGAAATTTTTAATTTTCCATAAGTTAATGTTCCCGTTTTATCAAATACTATAGTGTCTACTTTTTGAGCATTTTCTAATATTTCACTTTTCTTTATTAGTATTCCGTTTGATGCACATAATCCTTCACTTACAACTATCGCAAGCGGTGTTGCAAGTCCTAAACTGCAAGGACAAGCAACTACTAATATAGTAACGAAAGTAGTAATTGCTGTCCCAAAAGGTTGACCAATTAATAAGTATATAACAAAAGTTAAAATTGCTATAGCAATAACAACTGGCACAAATATACCAGATACTTTATCAGCGACTTTTGCAATTGGTGCTTTCGTATTGCTTGCTTCTACTACTAGCCTTACTATTTCTGATATAGTCGATTCTCTTCCAATTCTTTCTGCCTTATATTCTATATAGCCATCATAGTTAATACTTCCTGCAATTACTTTATTTCCTACTTCTTTAGAAACTGGTTTGCTTTCTCCTGTAATAAAGGATTCATCTAAATGAGCTTTGCCTAAGATTATTTCTCCATCTACTGCAATTTTTTCTCCAGGTCTTGAAATAACAATATCTCCTTTAGAAATTTCATCAAGTGTTACTTCTTTTTCTTCTCCATTAACTCTTATAATAGCTTTATTTGGTGTAATTTGGGTTAATTTCTGTATTGCTTCTTTTGTTTTGTCTTTACTAATTCCATCAATATATCTTCCTAATTTTATAAAGTAAATTACAATAGCTGCTGATTCAAAATATAAATTCATTACCGAATGGTGGTTTCCTGAAAATACGAGGTACATATTATATAAGCTATATATAAAGCTAGATAACACCCCTATTGCAACTAATGTATCCATATTCGGTGTTTTATGAATTAAATTTTTATATCCATTTTTTATAATATCAAATCCATAAATTAGGAATGCTATTGTTAATATCAAAAGGCTTATCATATAATTTGTGCTATGTTCATGTGGATCTAAAAATGGAATTGTTGGCAATTTTATCATATGCCCCATTGAAATATACATTAGTAATACTGCTAATATTGTAAAAATAATAAACTTGTTTTTTTCTTTTTTACTTTTACTTTCAATCTTAATTTCTTTAAATTCACCTAAGCTTTTAAATCCTGCTTGTTTAACAAATTCCTCTAATTTTGGTATGTCTAATATTGTTTCATCATATTCAATACTTGCATTTGCCATTACTAAATTAACAGAAGCATTAGAAATACCATTTTGTTTGTTTAGGTATTTTTCTAGTCCATTTGAACATGCTGAGCATGTCATACCATCAATCGCTAAAATTATTTTTTTCATAGTTAATCTTCCTTTACTTTAAAACCAATATCTTCAATTTTTTCTTTTAAAGCATCTTCTTCTACTTCATTATTTGAAGTAACTGTAACTGTTCCATTTGTATGATCTGCAATAACTTTTTCTACTCCTTTTATAGTTTTTAAAGCGTTTTGTACTCTGTTTTCACATCCACTACAAACCATACCTTCTACTTTAATTATTAATTCCTTCATAAGATTCTCTCCCTTCTTTATCTTGCTTAATAATATCTTTAATTACTTCTCCTGCAATAATTAGCCCTGCAACTGCTGGAACAAAAGACATACTTCCTGGCACTTGGTTTCTTGCTGTGCATTTTCTTTTAGTACCTGGTGGGCATATACATCCATTCTTACAACTACATTCTAGGCTCTCATCTAGTTTTATCGGTTCTTCTTTTGAATATACAACTTTTAACTTTTTTATTCCTCTTGTTCTTAATTCTTTTCTCATAACCTTTGCTAATGGACATACACTCGTTTTATAAATATCTGTTACTTCAAACATTGTAGGATCTAATTTATTACCTGTTCCCATACTCGATATGATAGGTATATTTAATTTATTTGCTCTCATAACGAGTTCTATTTTAGCTGTAACTGTATCTACACAATCTACAATATAATCTACTGTTTCATCTAATATTTCTTTACTATCTGGCATAAAAAATTCTTGAATAGTTTCTACATTTGCATTTGGATTTATTTCTAAAATTCTTTCTTTTGCAACATCCACTTTATATTTTCCAACTGTTTTTCGAGTAGCAATTATTTGTCTATTTAAATTTGTTAAACAAATTTTGTCATCATCTACTAATATAAAATTTTCTACTCCTGCTCTTACTAGTCCTTCAACTGTAAAAGAGCCTACACCACCAATTCCAAATATAGCAACTTTTGCTTTATGTAGTTTTTCTATTCCATCTTTTCCTATTAATAATTCTGTTCTCGAAAACTGATTTAGCATTTTTATTAATCCCCTTTTATTGTAATTTTTTTATTAATTGCATTACATCTTCTAATATATCTAGATTTCCCATTTGTATATCGTAAGCAACACATGATTTTAAATGACTTTCTAATATGCTATTTCCTAAAGTTTGTAATGATTTACTTATTGCAGCAATTTGCATTAGCACATCATCACAGTATCTATCATCTGCAATCATCTGATTAACTCCTCTAACTTGTCCTTCTATAATGTTTAGCCTTTTTGTTAGATTTTTCTTCTCTTCTTCTGTTCTATGTGTGCTTCTTCCATTTTGCTTACAACATTTACCACATTTTTCGCAGTTCACTATTTTTCACCTCTAATTCGAAATTATACACCCCACTGGGGTGTATTGTCAATACAAAAACTATGTAATTTCCGAAGAGGATGCTGGCATGCTAAATTCTAAAGTTTAAGCATTATTTTTAATATTAACTTTCTAATAAATTTTGAAATTTATTAGAAAATTCTGGAGCATACTTTTTTAAATTGATTGGCTTTAAATTTTTATCAGTAAAACAATGTTTTGTTTCTCCAATAAGAACTGTTTTACCTGTTGTTTTATCTTTTATATCATACCCAACTGTCATCCTTACTCCTGAATATTCTTTTATAAATGGTTTAATTATTATAGTATCTCCAAAAGTAACATGATATTTATAATCGCAATTTACTCCTAATACCGGAATTGTAATTCCATTTTCTTCTAAAAGTGAAAATGGCATTTCTATATTTTCTAGCCAAGAGCATCTTGCTTCTTCCATATATCTAATATAATTTGAATGGTGGACAACTCCCATTTTATCTGTTTCATAATAATTAATTTTTCTTTCAAAAATAAAATCCATATATTATACCTTCTTTCAGTATTAAATTAATTTGATATAATAATCATATTTTTGTCTAAATCAAAAACTCTAAATTCCAACGTTCCATAGTCTGTTTCACACTCCAATTATCTTGTTTAACATATTCTCCCCTTAAATTCACAAATTGGAATACTTTTAAAATATAAATTTTCTGGTGCTACATCCTCACCATTTTCCCATTCAACTGTGTCTCCTCTCGGTCTTACTTTTTCAAAATATGGTCTATTTTTTAATCTTTTAAAAAAAGGTATTTTTTCTATATGTTCTGTCATATCAAAAACTTTTTCTTCTCCTGTTTTAAATTTAAGATAAATAAAATATTTTTCTAGTGCCCTAACTTCTATTATATCTGGTATTTCTTCCATTTTTATCCTCCTTCGCTACGATATTATTGGCAAAAAGGTTCACCTCCTAGATTATAACATTTGATATTTTACTTTTCAATATTTCCTCCTTCTTTTTTGATTTTTTCTTTGTTTTGGATTTTTTGCTTAAGAATTTAAGCTTTTGAATTTTTTGATTTAAAAAATAGAACCAGTAAGAAATTCTTACTAGTTCTTTTATATCATATTTTTAATGCCTTGTCTATTTTTTTCGTATAACATTTTTCGAGTTTTTTCTTTACTGTTATTTCATTACCTTATTTTTGATTATACTATATTATGTCTTTTTAAAGGGAAATTAAAAAATTCGAAATATCTAAATTTAGATATTTCGAATTAAATTGCATTTTTATTTTTTCTTACTTTCAATATATTCACAAATAACTTTTACTAGTTTATCATTTCCAATTTCACAGTTAATACATAGGTCATAGTTTTCTTTCTTACCCCAAGATTGGTTTGAAATAACTTCATAATATGATGCTCTCGATTTGTCAGAGTCTAGTACATGCTTTTTAGCCTCTTTATAAGTATCGTTATACATTTCTTTAACTCTATTTATTCTATATTCTAAAGGTGCATACAAGAATATCTTAATTAAATTTGGATTGTCTTTTAATATATAATCTGATGCTCTACCAACAATTACACAATCCCCATCTGCTGCGATAGCTTTTATTGTTTCTGCTTGTTTAATTATTGCATCTTTTTCTGCATCTAGTGATAAATAAAATTTGTATAATTCATCATCACTATTAACATTTTGGGCTAAAGAATGTGAAATAGCAAATTCCTTCATTTCCTCTTTATCATAAAATGCTATACCTAACTTTTCTGCAACTTCTCTAGCAATTTCTTTTCCATTTGTTCCATGTTCACGTGAAATTGATATAATTAAGTTTCTATCTGCCTTAGGAGCCTTTGTTGTTTCAATTGTTTCTATTCTTTCCTTATATGATTTCTTTAATATAAATACAGAAATTATTGCAGTAGCTACTTCAGCTATTGGGAAAGTCCACCAAACAATACTTGTAACATTATCAGATAATGTAAGTAAATATGCTACTGGGAATACGAAAATCACTAATCTAAGTAATGAAATGATTAGTGGTCTTACTGCGTATCCTAAAGATTGTAAAATTCCTTGTACTGCAACTGAAAAGCCCATAAATATATATCCAAGACTTGCAATTCTAATAGCTGTTGCACATATAGCTATAATTTCTGTTGTGCTTCCTCCTGATAATCCAAATAAATTTGATAATGGATTTGCAAAAAGTTCAAATGCTACTGTTAAAATTAATGTGACGATAAATGTATCAAGTATTCCATATTTTATACAATCATTAATTCTTTCTTTATCCTTCATTCCATAGTTAAATGATAAAATTGAAATTATTGTATTTGATAAGCCAAATGCTGAAAATAATGCTATCTGCTGAATTTTGTAATAAATACCAAATGAACCTACTAAAATTGTTGGGTCAGCATGGGCCTGCCCTAGAATAGCATTTACTCCAGCCATCATAACTGAAAGTAGTGCTTGCATAATCGCAGCTGAAATACCAATATTGTATATAGCTTTTATTAATTTAAAATCTGGTTTAATATATTTTAAGTTTCCATTTACTTCTTTGTTTAAAGTATAGTGGAAAATCATAGCTATACCTAAAGATACAAATTGTCCTATAATAGTAGCCCATGCTGCTCCTGCTACTCCCATATTACAAGGGTAAATAAATACATAGTCTAAAACAATATTAGTTACAGCTCCTGATATTTGTGCTATAGTTGAAAGCATAGTTTTTCCTGTTGATTGTAAAAATCTTTCATAAACTGTATAACCTATTGAGCCTAAAGATAAACAACAACAAATTTGTAAATATGTAGTTCCCATAGAAATTACTTGTTCATTTCCACCTGCAAATAATGATATGAACCATTTTGAGCCAAATGCTCCAAATAACAAGAAAATAGCATATATGCATACACTAAGGAAAATACCATTTCCTGCTATTTTATTTACTTTTTCATTATTCTTTTCTCCTAAACTTTTTGAAAGTAGTGCGTTTAATCCAACTCCTGTTCCAACTCCTATTGCAATAATTAATATTTGTATTGGGAAAGCTATAGTTAATGCTTGATTTGCAAGTGCACCACTTTCTCCCATATTTGCTACAAAAATACTATCAACTACGTTGTATAGTGCCTGTAAAACCATTGATACAATCATTGGTAACCCCATCTTCCAAAATAATTTTTTCATTGGTACGTCTGCCATCTTGTTCCTCTTGTTTTCTTCCATAATTAATTCATTCCTCCTATTTTTTGCACAATAAAAATGTGTAAAGCCAAACTCAATTGGATTTACACATTTTATGTTACACATTGATTATTATATTTGTCTTTTACAAATCATATATAATAATACCACTTTTTTAAAAAAAATGTAAGTTTTTTTTTAAATTTTTTTAATTTACTTTTAATTTTTCTATCTCTCCAGTTGTTAATCCTGTTGATTTAACAATTATTTCTATATCTACACCCAAATTTAGCAATTTTTTGGCAATTTCTATTTTTTCTTGTTTCATTCCTTGTTTCATTCCTTGTTTCATGCCTTGTTCTCTTCCTTCTTGTAACCCCTGCTTAATTGCATATTGCCTTCTTGCGTATTCATCTCTTCTTCCTTTTACTCGTAGTTCTGCTAGTATTCTTAATTCTTCATCTTTACTCATTCCTGTTAGTTCTTCTACCGCTTCTTTTATCTTTTCATTTTTTGCCATAATTTCCTTCATCTCCTTTTTATTCGGGTTATCAAGAAATAGCATCCATTGGCATATTTTATTTTGTTCATTTCCTTTATACAATCTATTAGCTTTTGGAATTTCTACAATTATTATCTCTAAGAAATCTGTCAATATCCTTTTTCCCGTTTTATTATCTCTTATTTGCCATTTTGTGCCTAATTCCTCTATTCCCTTTAATTCTTTTATTTCATGGTCTAATATTATTATGCTTATAGTTTTGTGCAATTTTTCATATTCTTCACTTCTTTGTAGTTGTCTTGAATATGCATCTGCCCAATAATACAAAAATCTTTCATTTTCATAATCTTGTGCTTCTAATTGTATTTCTATATTACATTTTGTTCCATCTTCTAATTCTGTTCTTAAGTCCATTACTCCTAATTTTTGCTCTGCTATTTTTATATTTAAATGTCTATTTAAATCTGTAGTTGCTACTTTTACTTTTTGACCTAATATATCTGATATTAGGCTTTCTGTTAGATTTTTGTTTTCTTCCCTAAAAAGTGCATGAAACACAACATCTACCTTCGGTTTTAGTAATTCTTTGGTTTGTTCTTGTTTTTCTTCTAATATTGTACTCATTTATCTTTCTCCTTTATTTTAACAAATTGTCAATTAGATTGCAATACTTTTTTGACAATTTTTATATTTACACTTTTGTTTTAGGCATGAAAATTAAGACATAACCTCCCTTCCATAATATTTTTGATTTTCTAATTCTTTTTTGGATTTTTTTTAGAATTAATTATTCATGATTTAAAAATTTTTGATTAAAATTATTTAGAAATAATATCACACCTTTATTCAAAGTGTATGTTTTTCTTATACCATATTTTTCCAATTTTGTCCACTTTTTTTCATCGACATTTTTCGAGATTCGTTAATGTTCAGTAGGACTCATTAAAATTGTATAAAACATTGCCTCTACAAATTTTTATACCCTACTGAACATTAACCAGTTTTTATCGAATTTTCATGCAATTGAAACGCGTCTCCATTGGCTTTTTCAATTTATTTGAAAATTTTCCACGTCAGTTGTTATGCCTTCTCCTGTATGAGGATATATTTTACAGTATATCTTGTCTAAGCTAAATAATATTATTAATATTGTACATACTGTTATTTTTACTTTTGATGTTAATTTTTGCAGTTTCCTTTCTAAAAATGGAGCTACAATATAAACACACAAGCATCCTCCTATACCAAAGAACACGCTACATTCAAGGCAAACCCTTCCATTTATATTTAAGAATATTCCAGTATAATCCCAATATCTTATGCCTGAAGTTAATTCTATATACCACGATGTAGCGTACTCTATAACAGTACATAAGATCATTACTACAAGAAATGTAAGAAGCGGATTTTTTAGCATTTTTCTAAATGGTTTAAATTTTGTTAATAATATTATAAGTGTACACCCTGTGCCATATATTGGAAGCCATGGTCCATACATAGTTCCTCTATTTACTAGTATACCATCTCTAAATAGATATAGTGCTACTTCCCATAGCCAACCAACAAATGAAAATATAAAGAAAAATAATATTATTGATGTTAATTCATATTTTTTATTGTAATCTATTTTTATCTTTTTTCTTTGTATTTCATATGTGTCAGGGTATTTATCTAAGTCATTTTCTTCAAATAATTTTTCATCATTTAATAATTCATAATTATATTTTTTGTTTTCTATGTAATCTTTTCTTAATAAATTATATAATTCTGTATAAGTTGCTGTATAATATGGTGTTACATAAATTCCTGCAATTCCAAATGTTAAATATTGTAATATATTCCAGCCCAAAAATGATATATCTAGCTTAAATGATTGAAACTTATTTCCTTGCATCATTTCTCTAGACATTTTTATTGCGTCTTTTGCTTTTATTGAAGGATTTTCAGCTATTATATATACTACCATTTTATATGAATAGTTTTTAATAATTCCACCTATTATTGTAAAGTTCCACAATAATTTATACACTTCTTTTAATAGCATTGCTTTTATACTTGAAAAATATCTTTCTTTTTTAAATGCATATGTTAATCTTTTTACTTTTGTTTTTTTATAATTTATGCTTTCCAAATATACTCTACTTTCACCTATTTGGATTGGATATGATATAAATACTTTTATTAATATCCCACATATTGAAGATACTATTAAAATTATACTTGCTATTGCTTCTTTATGTTCATAAATAGCAATGGATCTTATTAAATTTTGTAATTGAGCTTGTCCTTTTGTTATAACATTAAAAGCTGTAAATAAAACTCCTTTTGTAATATTGTGTTCTTCATTGTATCTATTGATAGGACCTATCATATTCCCTGTAAATATTTGTGACATTGCCTTATCTAAATATTCATTTGCTAATTCCTCTGAGTCTACTATTTCTTGTGTATTTTTTTCTTTTTCATATTCATATATTATTTTCAAGTTTGAGAAACTGTCTTTATTAACTACATTTTCTCCTATTACAATTGTCATAAACAATCCAATTATAATTAGTGTACATAGATTATTTTTTAGAGTTTTTTTTGCTTTGTTTTTTACTTCTTTTATGCTCCACATTCTATCTCCTTTTTATTATTAAACTTCTTTTACTTTTGTTCTTGTATGTTCTTCAAGAAAATTGTCTTTTACAATTTTAAATAAAGCAGATAATGTTTCTAAAACCATTTTTTTGTTTTCTGAATCTACAAGTTTGTATGAGCTTAATAGTGTTTTTGCATTTAGAAACCAATGACTTTTTAAATCTGAAAAAGTTTCTACTTTAGTTGTATTTATTACTTGAAATATAATGTCTATTACTTGTTCTCTCTTATCCATATCTATTTGTTCAAGCCAGTCTTTAATTGATTTGTCTATAAATTTACTTCCGTTAGTAACTTCTTTTAAATAAACAAATTCATTGCCTAGTAATTGCCAGCTATATAAATCGTGTTGCATAACTCCTCTTTGTGCACTCTTAACAACTGTATATTTTTCTTTATGGGTTAATAATCTTCCAAAAATAGAGTCTTGTGGTATATATGTACTTACTTTTTTTATCATTTCCTTATATTCTTTAGTTTCAACTATGTCGTCATTAAATCCAGGTCCATCGTTATTATAGATATTTATTATTCTATTTCTTATATCTTCATTTGCAAAACTGGAAGCATATACCGCAAGGTTACCACCTTTCGAGTGTCCTCCTATTCTTAATTTATTAGGATATTCTTTAGCTACTTCTTCTAAATATTTTACTGCATCTATTTGAGATGGGATATGACTTTTAAATGTCATATTCAGGTCTTCTTTCCAACCTACTACTGTGTTATCTGTTCCTCTATATGATACATATATTGTATCATCTGGCATTATTATTGTTATAGCTGCAAATTGTTTTTCTTGTTCTGGGCTTATTTTGTTTACATACTTGGTTACTTTCATCTCTCCAAATCTTCTTGATAGCCCCATTGCTGGAAATAAATTTATATCGTCTGCCCATAAAATTGGCATCTCATTTATATCTTTTTCTAAAAACCTATCGCTTAGTTCTCTTATTGTTACAACTTCGTTTTCCTTTATTAATTCATCAAAAGGAAAATATGAAAATCTTGATAAGATTAAATTATCTATTTCGTTAAATTTATCTTTCGATAAACTTAAATCTCCTCTCCACTCAATATAATCAAATACATTTGCCATAATTTTTATCTCCTTCACTAGAAACCATTAGCTGTTTTCTCTCTTGTTTTCTGAGATTTTCTCATATTTAATATGTTCTATATTACTGTTTTTGCTTCGTTCTACCATTTTGTTATATATTTGGTCTCTTAAGTTTTGTTTTTGTTCACTTTTAGTTAAGTTTTTATCTGGGAAAAAAGGTCCATCTATATATGTTACAATTTTTATTTTATCTTTATTTTTTCCATAACTTTGGTATGTATTTGTCATACAAAATGCTGGTGTATTAAACTCAATTGGGTATTTAAATGATACTGTTTTAAAAGGTCTTATTTTCGTGTAATATGGCCAAATATGAGCTTCTGGGTATATTGTAATTGCATGTTTGTTATTAACATTTTTTTCTATTGCCTCTAAAAAATTTTTCATAGCTTTTTTATTTGCAGGAATTGGCAAAGCACCTAGTAACTGTACAATATTTCCCAAAAATTTCATAGAAACATTTTCAGGATTTACTATAAAAAAGTTTCTCTTAGGATATATTGGCAAACTTGGTATAAATGTATCCGCAAAGGGTTGTGTGTGATTTACATACACAAAATAAGCCTCATTTTTATATTGTTTCAATTTTTCTTTTCCAACATATTTAATTCTAAATTTTATTTTTGAGTATAATATTTTAATTGGCATGCTTAAAATATTTTGCATACAAAAACAAACAAAGTCCCATGGTTTATGATGAATATATTTATAATTTTCATCTATCAATCTTGGGACTATTTTTGCTTTAGAGAATTCATCATTTAGTTCATCTTTATAGTAGATAACTTCTTTTGGTTTCATACATTTAAATCCTTCTTTTCAGTAGTATATTCTAATGGTATTTTATAAAAGTCTTCATATACTTTTTTCCAAACTTCAAAATTATTTTTCTTCATCGCTTCTGTATTTTCTTTAGTAGATAATTTTTTATCCGGATATATTGGTTCTTCTATATTTATAATATACTGTTGTACTGGGAAACCATCTTCCCCAATTATATCAGTATCCTCCATTGTTATAAATATTGGAATAACTGGTACATTATTTCTTGCAGCTAATCTAAAAGCCCCATTTTTTAATGGCTTTGGTTTTTTATAATTCCACCATAAACTTTGTTCTGGGTAAATTAGTATAAAATCTCCTCTTGCTAAAATTGTATCCACAGCTTTTATAAATTCTGTCATAGTTTTTGTATTTGAACTTAATGGCAAAGTGTCACAGTTTCTAAAGAAGAATCCATATAAGCCGGGAAAATTAGTGTAATTTCCTTCTCTGATTACTTTATATAACTTTTTATTTTTTGATTGACCAGATATTCTAAATACCTCTTCAATAGAAAATGAATCAAATGGATTAAAATGATTACATGTTATCATTGCTCCAGTTTGAACACTTTGTAAAATTTCAATTCCTTTAATTTCTTTTATAATTAGTTTATTATTTTCAAGTAAATTATCTAAAAACCTTTCTCCAAGTTTATTTGCAAACCTAGCTTTTAATTTACTTTTCCATTTCGTTTTTAAATAATCCACATTTTCTGGAGTTAAAATAATTGTAGGTGGATCATCTTCTGCATCCACATCAAAATGGCCTTCTCTTTCTAGTCTTTCAATTTTCTCTAGTATTTCTAACCTTTCCTTGGATTTTTCTATTTCTTGTTCTTCCATTTTTCATCCCCTATTTTCTTCTATCGTCTCCAACGCAGTCAGATTCTTTTTGAGCAAGTTCACGAAGCTGTCTATCTTTTTCTCTATCATCAATTTTTTCCTCATCACTATAATTATCTCGAATTTTTAATATTTCATCAAAGAATTCTGTTTTTTGTGCATATCTCCAGAAGTAGTCTTTGTATAAAATATCTTCAAAATGCCATGGTTTAAATGCCAAATTGTAATGAACTAATTTTAAATCTTTTTCATCTACTTCTACATTAGAAACTGGCATTCTATTCCAATTTTTATCAATTAGCTTTACTCTACCTTTGCAAAGTCTATTTAAATAATCTTGGTCTTGAGCTACAGAAAATTTAATTGTTCCTAGGACATATAAAAATTTTTCTTGGAAATTATATTTTCTAAGCTCATCTAAATTCATTAGAAGAACCCCTGCATTAAAATAATTTCTGTAGTCAGATACACCAACTACTTTTTCTGCATATTCTTGAAAGACTTCAATTGTTTGTATAACATCGTCTGGAGCTGCTCCTACTAAATTATCCCCTAAGTCTGTATTAAATAATTCTGCCACATCTCTTAAAAGAACAACATCACTATCTAAATATAATGCTTTATTATATTGAGGATATAGGTTTGGTATAAATAGTCTAAAATATGTTGTTTTAGAGAAATAGTCGCGTGTATATAATTTATCTTTAATTTCTTCAATATAGTAATTTAAGTCTACAAATTCTATATTTACATTTTCTCTTTCATATTTTTTAATTTTTTCTTTGTGGTCTTCACTTATATTTGTATATAACACCTTAATTAAATAGTAATAATCTGTAGATGAGTTATCTACTAATGATTGAAGTGTTACTGCTAAAAAAGGTATGTATTTATCATCAGCCGCAAAAAATATTGGTAATACTTCTTTATTTTGTTCCATTTAAATTCCTACTTTCTTTTTTCATATTCATTTTTTAATTTTACATATTCGTTTAAGTCATTGTCAAAATAATGACATTTTAATACTTTATGTACTTCTTCTATGTTCCATTGTTTGTAATTTTCTGTATGTGGATATGGCAAAAACATAAGTCTTTTACAGAAATGACAAATTATGGTGTCTTTTTTATTAAATTTTGATTGCTCATTAAAAATTCTAGGAAGTATTTTTTTCTTTGTTGTAGACCAGAAAATTGCATCTTGGTCTGCAAATAACATTTTTTTAGTTTTTATTAGTGTTCTTGCTTTTTCTAAAAGTCTTGTTGCTTTTATTTTATTCATATTAAGTAAAAGCATACCAGCATTTATATAGTCTGGTCTTATAATCCAACAACCATACTTTTCTTTTACTGCTGCATATTCATAATCAGTCACATCAATATTATATAATTTTGAAAGATCTCCTCCCACCATTATGTCTATATCTAAGTATAGTAGTTTGTCTGGAATTTCCGGAATTAAGTCTGCTAATAATCTAAGTAAAGTATACGGTGTACAATATGCGTTTTCATTAGCACAATTCATAAATTCTTGCTCATATAAGTCTGTTACATCAACTTTTGTCACTTGATTTTCTATGTTTTTTGACTTAACTACTTTATTTAAAAAATCTATTTGTTCATCGCTAATAGCTGTATATTCTGGTTTTAATCTTGTCAAATTCATAGTAAAAATGTAACAATTAATTGGTTCTTTTGTTCTATTTGTTATAGATATAAGCTGCGTTAATGCTCCGTCAAAAACCTTCTCATTTCCACATAATAATAAATTTATCATATTTTTACTTCCTATTATTTTACTTTTTTTGAGTTTGCTTAGATATTTTATCGTAAAATATAAAATTTTGCAAGTAGTTTATGAATATTATGAAAAAGTAACATTTTTCACGTAATTTAATATGATAATAGTAGAACTATCGAAAGGATGATCATAATTATGAATAATTTTACTCCAATTTTATACACCATTAGACCTGGTGATACATTATATAATTTGGCCTTAATATATGGCACAACTGTACAAGAAATAATTGATACCAATTTAGCTTTAGACCCATATAGTTTGCGAGTTGGACAACAAATTTATATCTACCCTCGTTCTAATAATCCATATGGTTATTGGGTTAGTACTAATCAAGTAAATTTAATGCAAAATATGGATTTGGCATGGCTTGAACATATTTTATGGACACGTTTGTTTTTAATTAGTGTTGCAGAAAATTTGGGTGATTTAGAAGCTACTAAAGCTCGTTTATTAGGAAACCCTAGAACTATTGCTAATGTTTTTAGAAAATATTATGGAAATAATATTGCAAATAAAATTGAAGAATTGATAAGAGAGCATTTAGTAATTGGTGGAGATTTAATTGTTGCATTAAAAAATGGAAATCAAAAATTAGCCCAAGAATTAAATACTAAATGGTATAAAAATGCTGATGATATGGCAGAAGCATTTAGTAGTATAAATCCTTTTTACCCAAAAGAAGAAGTGCGAAATATGTTATATGAGCACTTAAGGCTTACAACTAATGAAGTTTCTGCCCGTTTAAAGAAGGATTATGTTGCAGACATTAAAGCTTATGATATGGTTCAAAAAGAAGTTTTAAAAATGTCAGAATTTTTTGTAAATGGAATTGTAAAACAATTTCCTAATTTATTTTAGTTTGCGGGCGAACACTGTTCGCCCATATTTTATCTGTAACACTTTTTATTATGATATTATAACTCAAACTGGCTATTATATAATTCTGAATAAAATCCTTTTTGTTCCATTAGCTCATTATGGTTTCCTTGTTCAATAATGTTTCCGTCTTTCATTACTAAAATTAGGTCTGCGTTTTTTATAGTAGATAACCTATGTGCAATAATAAATGATGTTTTTCCTTCTGTTAATTTGTCCATTGCATCTTGTACAAGTTCTTCTGTTCTTGTATCTACATTTGAAGTTGCTTCATCTAAAATAAGGAAAGGACTATCATCTATCATACCTCTTGCAATAGTAAGTAATTGTCTTTGTCCGGCTGATACACTGTCGTTTTCTGAGATTTTAGAATCATATCCATGCGGTAATGTTTTAATAAAGTGGTCTAAGCCAACCTCTTTACAAACTTCTTTTACCTTTTCATCACTTACACCTGTTCTATTATAAATAATGTTTTCCTTAACTGTCCCCTCAAATAACCATGTGTCTTGTAATACCATTGTAAATAAATCGTGAATATTTTCTCTTGTTAGTTCATTTATTGAAACACCATCTATTTTAATATTTCCTGAATTAATTTCGTAGAACTTCATTAAAAGGTTTACCATTGTTGTTTTTCCTGCTCCTGTTGGTCCTACTATAGCAACCTTTTGTCCCGGTTTCGCTTTAGCTGTAAAGTTTTTGATAACTGGTTTATCATTATTGTCGTATTGGAATACAACATTATTAAATTCAATTTCACCTTTTACATCTTCTTTGTTTAAGTGTTTTGTAGTTTTATTCTGGTCAGGCATTTCTTCTTCATCAATAAATTCAAATACTCTTTCACTTGCAGCAGCTGTTGATTGCAGTGATGTTGTTGCTTGTGCTATTTGTGACAATGGTGATGTAAATAATCTTACATAACTTATAAAAGCTACTATAACACCAAAAGATATAATATCATTCATAGTTAAAAGTGCACCTACTATACATACTGCAACATATCCAAAGTTTCCAATAAAAGACATCATAGGTTGCATTATTCCAGATAAGAATTGGCTCTTACGGTTTGCTTCACTTACCTTTTTATTATATTCATTAAACTTAGTATCAGCTTCTTTTTTTCCATTATAAGCTTTTACAACGTTTAATCCAGAATATACCTCTTCTATATGTCCATTTAAGTTTCCTAATTCTTCTTGTTTAGCAACAAAGTATTTTTGTGAATTTTTTAGGATGGCTATCATACCCACAAAACCTAATAAACTTGAAAAGATTGCAGTAATTGCCATCACCCAATTTGTTACAAACATCATTATAATTGTTCCTAAAAGTAATGCTATATTACTTACCAAGCTTCCTAAAGATTGGTTCATTGTTTGGGCAATTGTATCAACATCATTAGTAACTCTTGACAATGTGTCTCCTACTTGATGTTTATCAAAGTATTTTAAAGGTAATTTATTTATTTTTTCTGAAATTCTACTTCTTAACTGTTTAGCAAATTTATTTGCAACAGTTGTCATACTTATTGATTGTATGTAATTAAATAGGCTACTACATAAATACAAACCAACTAAAAATAATGTTATTTTTGTTATTGCATCAATATCCATAAAATTTGTAACTATGCCTTCTGAAATTTCGTCTGTTAAATCTGATAATCTATTTGGAGCAAGTATTGATAAAACAGAACTTAATATCGCTAAAACCAAAGCTACACATATTAATGCTTTAAATCCTTTTAATTCTCCAAATAATCTTGATATTGCACTTTTAAAATCTTTTGCTTTTTCACCTGTACCCATTCTGTGTCCTCCTGGGCCTCTTAGTCTAATTCTAGGAGTTCTTACTTCTTTTTCTATTCCGCATTTTCTAATTCCTCCTTTGACAATTGAGATAAAGCTATTTGTTTATACACTTCACAGCTTTTTAATAATTCTTTATGTGTTCCCATTCCTACTACTTCGCCACTATCTAAAACAATTATTTTATCTGCATTCATAATTGTTCCAATTCTTTGTGCTACAATTAAATTAGTTGCATCTTGAGTATATTTTTTTAACTCTTTTCTTAAAACACTATCTGTTTTATAATCTAATGCAGAAAAGCTATCATCAAATATATAAATTTCAGGGTCTCTAGCTATTGCCCTTGCAATTGCTAATCTTTGCTTCTGTCCACCACTAACATTTGTACCACCTGAAGCAATATGTGTATCATATCCATCTTCCATTTTTTCAACAAAATCTTTAGCTTGTGCTACTTTTATTGCTTCTTTAATCTTTTTGTTTGAAATTTCACCTTTTCCATTGTCTCCATAAGATACATTTGAATTAACTGTACCATTGAACATCACTGCTTTTTGTGGTACATATCCTAATTTATTATGCAAAGCTTCTTGTGTATATTCTTTTACATTAATACCGTCAACTAATACTTCTCCTTCGGTTACATCATAAAATCTTGGCACTAAATTTATAAGTGTTGATTTTCCACTACCTGTCGAACCTATAAATGCTACAGTTTCGCCCTTATTTGCTTTAAATGATATATTTTTTAGCAAAT
>CAMEUC010000008.1 GCA_945937855.1 uncultured Clostridium sp.
AAAAAATGAACCCTCCTTGTTAAACTTTTTGTCTAACATTTTGGGTTCACTTCATTTGTTTTCATAGTGCTTTTTTGGTCGGGGTGAAAACATCCTTAAAAATGCTACATTCCTCTAATTACCAACATTTACCCTATTCATTTTTGAATTGCGGAGCAAATTTGCGGAATATTAAGCACTTTATAAGCCTTAAAATTCTAATAAATTCTCCGCAATGTTATCTTTTGTTTTAAGCTTTTAAATAATATTCGTTAAACAAATTGTGCTCTTTCATATAATTAACAAAGTTAACATTTTCTGAATCAATGAAATGACGGTCAACATCAATATAGTATTTGTTTGTTATTTGAATGTCTGCATGACCTAATATCTTTTGCAATACAATTGGTGGCATTTTTGCTTCAGCACATCTTGTTGCAAAAGTTCCTCGAAGCATATGTGTGTGAACTTGAGTTTTAGTTTTTCCATCAACATCCACATACAAATAAATATCTAGCTTAAATGCAATTCGTTTGATAGCAGAATTTATTGTGCCTTCTGCATAAAATCCTCCAGTAGTGTTTTCTGGGTTGTAGAACAGTAAATTAAACTTATTTTTTTTAACATGAGCTAAACATTCTTTAAGATATTTTAAAGCAATATCACTTAAATGAATAGTTCTTCTGCCCGTTGGAGTTTTAGTATCTAACCCAATATAGTCTTTTCCATTTTCATCTTTGGTAATTGTTTTAGAAACAGTAATAGTTTTATTTTCTAAATCAATATCTTTCTTGTAATCCAAAGATAAAGCTTCTCCAATTCTCATACCAGTTGTAAGAAGTAGTAAGAATAAAAATTTGTGTTTACAATTATATATAGGTGTAGTTTCAAGATAATCTACAAGTTGTCGCTCTTTATCTAATGTAAGTGCAATAACATTGGGTACAACTTTAGCTACCTTTGTTCTGGGCTTTTCAATTGCATTATAGCCACTCATATAATTATCTCTAATCATATTTTGACTATAAGCATAATCAAAAGCTCTTTTAATAATTCTATACCTTTCCTTAATTGTAGTTGGAGAATATTCGGTAAGTTCATTTAAATAGTCTATAATTTCCATTCTACTAACTTTGTTAATAGGTTTTGTAGTAAAAGATTCCTTTTCAATCATCTTAAAGTTTGTATTGTTTTTGTTATGAGTATTGCTGTTAATTCTATGAAGCTTATAATCTTCCATATAAAGAGGTTTAGCAATATCTATAATTGATAAATTAGTTTTATTAATTATTCTAGGTCCACCATTTTTATCAATATTAAGTTTTGCTTCTAATGCTAAGTTTAAAGCTTCTTCTTCAGTATCTGCAACAAATGTCTTTTTTAACTCTTTTCCTGTTATAGTATCTCTACCTAAAAATACAGTAGCTTTACTTGTTTGAGAAAAATAAAACAAATTACAGCCACTATTTTTACAAATATGCATTCTTTCCAAACTATCTGCTAATTGATAAGGTTTGCTTTTACAAATATTGCAATTTTCACATACACTTTTATCAACATTCTTTTTAGGTCTGATTGAAGGGTATGTGCCATAAGTTATTCCATTAATTTTACTCATTTTAAAAATCCTTTCTATGATAAAATTAAAGGAAAACTATTGCTATATTATGATTTTATGCTATAATTATAATAGATTAAGAAACATATAGCAAGGTCTTCCTTGTAATTTTATTCCAGTAGTAAAATAGTTTCTTTTGAAGGTTTAAATGCTCCATATTTAAATCTTCTTTTTTACTCGTTTGTTTGTACATTTTTAAAATACTCCTTAAAAGAATCTTCCATAACGAGCCAAGACTTACCAATTTTCTTAGCTGGAAAATCTTTTTTATGGAATAACTCTAAACAAGTTTGATTACCTATCTTTAGTGCTTGTCTAATATCTTTTGTTTCTAAAAATACAGTTCCATTAAGTGTTTTCATAGCAGTTCTCCTTTCGTTTAGTGTAATAATTAATACCTAAAAGATAGATACTTTGTCTTTCATTGGAATTTCACCACTCCGCAATTCTTGCCGAGTTACCTTCATTGCGTGCGACGGCTCATCAGTCGATTACTCTGACTTCAACGCTCAAGCTGTGACTAGGTAAAAGTTTCATTATCTGTTGTAAAATTTCGTATGATGTTCCCAAAATCTAGAACATATTTGTAAATGTTCAAAAGATTTATGCAATTCTCTTGACTGTCAATAACAAAAAGTTTATAATTGACAGTGAGAAAACACAACAACACTTTTTGACTTACTCACATTATATATCGGGATTTATAAAATGTCAACAAATTTTCAAATAAATTTTTATTTTTCTCACAAGAAAGGAAATAATGATTATGAAATTATTAAACATGGCTGTTCCAAAAGACAGTATTTCAATGATTTTAGATTCAGCTGGAGATGTTGAAAATTATAATACAACAATATTTTTGCATAAATCAAAAATAGAATTAGCAGAGCAAGACAATGAATTTTCAAAACACATAGTATTGGATTTAGATAAAAAAGATAAAAATGAAAAAATAATGAAATTTATGTGTAATCAAAAATATGGTACTTTTTTATTAGATTTTTTAAATGCAGACTTTACAACTGCCGAAAGTGCATATAATTCATTTTTTGTATATTATGGAATTGAAGGAATGGGAAGTTTAGATGATATAAAAAGAAAATACCCAATAGAGTATTCTACAAGATATGTATCAACTAAGAAATTTTTAGATTATTATTCTAAAGTATATGAACTTGTAAGCATGGATTATATAAAATATCAAGATGATTTAAGAAAAACTGTAGATTTTGTTTTTGATTTACATGAACATAATAGTACAAAAAATATAGATAAATACTCTAAATTTATGGCATATTCTTCAGCTATTAATTTAATTGGTCAATTCTTTCCACAAATAAGATTAGGTATGGTTAGAAGTTTAGATAAAGAATTGCCTAATAAAATGAATGCTAAACAATTAGAAAAACTAGCTTTAGATATTGAAAACAAGAAAATTCGTAATAGCGTATTATATGTTTATGAAAGTACATCATTTTTAACTCTTACATATGTTGCATTAAATGATTTAATACAAAATACCAAAAGAAATATAAGTATATGCCAAAATTGTGGAAGATATTATCTTCAATACTCTGGAAAAGAAATATATTGTGAACTTCCAAATCAAGATGGAAGCCCTACTTGTAAATCTTATGCTTCAAGAAAAGCTTATGATATAAAAATAGTAGAAGATACTGCAGAACTTGCATATAAAAGAGAATATCAAAGAAGAATGACAAAAGTATATCGTGCTAGTGAAGTAGTAAAGCCAGTAATGAGAATGGAATTTAATTCTTGGAAAGATAAAGCAAGAAAACAATTAAAATTGTACAGAGAAAATAAAATAACAGCAGATGAATTATGTAATTGGCTAGAAAAAAACAAATAAAAGAATTAACCTAATTACCACCACGACTATTGACTTATGGTGGTAATTAGGTTAAAATATTTATTGGAGGGAAAAAGAATATGTTATATAATTATAATGAACTAAAAAATAGATATAAAAGTACATATCAAATAAGAAAAGCATTAAAAAATAAAGAAATTTTTAAAATAGAAAAAGGAATATACTCTGATATTTCGAATGTTCACTATTTAGAAGTTATAATGAAAAAGTATTCTTATGGTATTTTTACTTCATATTCTGCTTATTATTATCATAATTTGACAGATGTTATTCCAGATAATATTTATTTAGCTACCAATAGAAATGCTACTACTATTAATTCAAATAAAATACAACAAATTCGTATGAAAGATGAGTTATATAATTTAGGAAAAACTCAAATTGAATATGAAGGAATAAAAATAAATATTTATGATAAAGAAAGAATGCTAATTGATTTAGCAAGAAATAAGAATCAAATAGGCTATGATTTATACAAAGAAATAGTATCTAATTATAGAAATCAAGTAAACTCATTGGATACACAAAAGATAGAAGAATATTTACAATATTTTGTAAATGGAGATAAAATTTTTGAAATAATTCAAGATGAGGTGTTTTAATGGATATATATGAAGCTGTTAATAAATACATACAATCAGGTTATTCAGAAGATGACGCTATTCCAAAAGTTGCACAAGATATTGTTTTACTTAAAATTGGAAATAGCAAGTATAGCAAAAATATTACTGTAAAAGGTGGAGTTGTAATGCATAATATTTCTAAAGATATGCGTCGTGCAACTCGTGATATGGATATAGATTTTATTAAATATTCTTTAGAAGATAAATCTATTCGTGAATTTATAAAAGAATTAAATAATACAGATGATGGTATAAAAATTAAAATAACAGGAAAAATTGAGCCATTACATCATCAAGATTATGACGGAAAAAGAGTTTATATACAATTGACAGATAAAAATAAGTATTCTATTAGTTCAAAGCTAGATATTGGAGTACATAAATATTTCGATATGGAACAAGATGAATATTCTTTTGATTTTAGCATTATAGATAAAAGTGTTAGTTTACTTATAAACTCAAAAGAACAAATAATTGTTGAAAAACTTAAATCATTATTAAAATTTGGTATAACTTCTACTAGATTTAAAGACATATTTGATTTTTATTATTTAATAAATAATGAAAATTTAGATAAGGACAAGCTAATAAAGTACATAGATATATTAATTTTTAAAGATGAAAATATGAGAGAACATACAATGGAAGACATTAGTAAAAGATTATCAAGTATTTTAAATAATAGCAGATTTATATCAAGAATTAACACAGCAAATAATAATTGGCTAGAAATGTCAATAGAAGATGTAACTGAAAGTATATTAAATTATTTTGATGGATTAGCAGTAGTTGTTTTATAAACTTTGTGAGAGAACAATTTCGTAAAAAGCGTATAATACATATATTATAATATAAAAATCTATCAAATATAATAGGTGAATATGATGAATAATAAATTAATATTGTTAAAAAGAAAAAATAATAAATCTTTAGAGCATTTAGAAGAAATAAAGAAAATCTGTATTAAAAATGGCAAAATAAATCTTAATGCTTTATGTCAGGTTTGGCAACAAGTACCAAATAAAGTTAAGATAGATATTTTACCAATTATAATTAAAGAGTTTTCAATTAATAAAGATGAATTAGTAGAGAACATCGTAGAAGATGTAAATTTAGTTGGGAACTTATGGATGTATACTCCTAAAAAAATACAGGAAGCTACAATTGAAAAAGTAATGGCAAGTTTGATAGTGGAAAAGGAAAATGACGAAAAAATAATTCAATTAGAAAACTTACAAACTTTATTATATGCAACAAAAGATAAAAGAATAATTAGTAAAAATATAGGAAAAATTTTAAAGGTACTATATGATTCAAAAATAACAAATATTGAAGAGGCATATAAAGAATTATATAATGAATTACCACTAACTACAGATTACAATTTTTTGAATATTTTTAGAATAAATAAAAGAAAAAATCCTATAAAGTTAGATAAGAAAGGAATAAAACTATTAGAAAACAAATTAAAAAAGAATGTTCCAATTATTCTTGAAGTAAGTGATGCAGGAGAGTTAAGCAATACAGAAATTCAAAAATATTTAGATAAAGGACTTAATATTCAATATATTAGATTAATAGGAAATGAAAATGGAAATGAATGTGAATATGGAAGAAATACAGCAAGATTGCCATATAGTATAGAAACATATAGAAAGTGTAGACAAAAAATTGATGAAATAATAAAGAAAGTTGGTTATACAACAAATCAGAAAGAATTATTTGTTAAGATAGTAAAGGAAATTTCTTCAATACATTATTTACATGAATGTGAGGAAATGTCAGAAAAAGGGAAAGGAGCTTTAAATGATATTGGGAATATGTATGCTTTTAGAAGCATATTTAATCCATGCAGTAATTTAGAAGGATTAATAAATGGAAAAGCAATATGTGGAGGTTATGCTGAAATAATCAACAACATAATGTCATGTTGTGGTATAGAAAGTATTGTAATACAAGGAGATCGAACATTTGGAATAAAGCATATATGGAATCAAGTGAAATTAGATGGTGTATGGTACAATGCAGACATTACTTATGATGCAGAAAATATTAAAAATAAAAAAATGGCTTATTGGTTATTGAGAAGTGATAAAGATTTCCTAACTGATATAGATGGAAAGAGTTTTTATATGAGACATATACCTTCGAAAAAACAAAATATACACAAGTGTTCTCAAAGTGTTCCTTATGAAGAAGTAAATATGTATTTGAATGGCACAGGAGGTTCAACTCCAAGTATTGATAATAATATATCAAATAAAATAATAGATAGAGAAAATGATGAATTAGAAAAATAGAAAGAAGAATGTAGATTTATGAAAATTAAAGATATAAGAAGAGATAAATCAAATTATAAAGAAATAATTGATGAAAGTGATATTGATGAAATTATAGAAAGACCATTAAGAGAAGCAGTAAAAGATCTATTTAGAAAAAATATTATAACTATAATGTCAAGTGCTAATGAAATAAATGTTCAATGGTTAGATGAAGATGGAAATAATATGTATCAAACAAGAGAAGATTTTGATGCTACTAAATATTCATATGGAGAAGGCTTTGCTTATATTATCTTAGACTACGATTCTCTTTCAGATAAAAATAAAAAGACAATAGATAATTTATATAATGAATTAAATTCACAAGAGGAACAACAAATATATACAAAACCTATAACTACCGAACAATCATACAAAGGGAATAAAAGAATTATTTATGCAATACATCAAGTGGAAAATTCAGAACATGCATGGCAAATTGACTCTGAAAATACATTAGGGCTTTTAACAGGAACAGGGGCAGAAGCTAGCGACATAGATTTTATGAGGAAAAGTAATTTTGTCTATACAACACCATATACTGAAAGAAGTGTTATAATAAGATATCCTGTAAATGAAGAAACGGAAGAAGAGGAAGTTGAAGAATTTTTTTCAAGTATTTGTTCAAAACTTGAAACTCAAGAAAGAAGAATCTCTATTAATGATGCAATGCAAAATGAAACACAATTTTCTGATTTAGATAAGTCAAGATTACAAGAAATCGCTAAATCTATTTTTGCTGAACAGCATAGAAAAATGCCACTTCAACCATATACAAGACATATACTTGTTACCGAACAAGAAAAAAAGGAAATAATTGCAAGATATATTAAAGCATATAAAGATTTTACTATTGAATCAATAAAAAAACAGATAAATGAGGATATGACTGATGAGCAGAAATACAAAGTGATTTTTGATTATTTTGTTAACCGATATAAATATGATTATTCAATTTTAGATACAGAAATTGCTTTTGAATATTTTAGAAAAGCATTTTCGTCATATGGAAATATATTAAGACCATATATAAAAAATATTGAAAATTACAGTCAAATGAGCCATTTTGAACAAGTACATAAGATAATAGAGCAAATTCCAACAGATGAATCACATGAAGAATTATTGGAATTGATGAAAAGTGCAGAAGAATATTATTCAAGAGCAAATGAATTTAAGAAAAATAATAGAAATTATAGATATGGAAATTTGTATATAACTAAATATGGTGTTTGCCAAAATTTTGCAATAGCGTTTAAAGAGATGTGCGACGCATTTAAATTACCATGCGAGAGTATAGGGGGACATATTTTGTCAGGAGATACTAATGTAGGGCATGCATGGAATGCTATTATAGTTAATGGTGATATAAGGTATGTGGATCTTTCTAGTGCAATTCATAGTAAAGATGGAACATATCCTAATAATACACCAGAAGATTTTTTTAATACTAATGAACAGAAATTAGAAAGAGTAGATAATGGAAAAAATAGGACATTGTCAGAAGAATCTAAAGAAAAAATATTAGAAATGAAAAAGAGAATTCATCCATTCAATCCAAACGGAAGTGGTACAATTAGTGGAAAATATGATATTGCTGATGAGGAGCCTTCTTTAGATTGAAAGAATGTAATGATATTGTAATTGAAGACTATGTAAGTTACGTAAATATTTCTTATATAAATGACACAAACTAATTATTTTATGTTATAATATAAAAGAATATATCATTTTTAAGGAGAAAAGAATGGGAAATAAATGGGATACATTAGGGAGAAGAAGTGAATGGGATTTAATAAATGGAGATTGGATTAATAAGAATACTGGAACAAGATATGATAAAAATGGATTTGATGTAACAGGTATTCATAAGGATACATTGACAGGATATGACCAAGAAGGATATGATAATTCTGGTTTTGATAAAGATGGATATGACAGATATGGATTTGATAAAAAACGTATCCATAGAGATACATTGACAGAATATGATCCAGACGGATATGATGGATGGTGGGGACTAGATAAAGATGGATATGATAGAAAAGGCTTTAATTGGGATGGAATACATAAAGATACAAAAGGTAAATATGATCCAGATGGATTTGATAAAGATGGGTATAATATAGAAGGATTCGACAGGGATGGATTTGACAAATTTGGCTATGATAGAGAAGGATTCAACAAAGATGGATATAATGGAGAAGGATATAATAGAGAAGGAATAAATAGGGCAGGTTTTGATAAAAAGGGAATTCATAAGGATACACTGACAGAATATGACCCTGATGGATTTGATAAAAATGGATATGATAAAGAAGGATATAATAGAAAAGGTATAGATAAAACAGGAAAAAATAGAGAAGAAAGAAAAGAAATACAGAACAGGCAAAGAGCGATGTGGTTGGGACTAAGAAGAAAGGCTGAAGCTTTAGCGAAAGGCGAAATGACAATAGAAGAATATATAATGAAATCAAAAATGAGTATAGAAGAATTAATAGAATTTGCAAAAAAAGATAATTTATCAGCTGATGTTATAAGAGGTTTACGTAGATTTATTAAACCTTATCAAGTATACACAAGACCATTTAGTAAAAAGGAATACTTATTTTCAACCACATTAATAATTGATGAAAAGGAAGTTAAACCAACAGAGCAAGATGTTGATATGTCCA
This sequence comes from uncultured Clostridium sp., assembly GCA_945937855.1. Taxonomy (GTDB): domain Bacteria; phylum Bacillota; class Clostridia; order TANB77; family CAG-508; genus UMGS1933. The sequence continues at coordinate 9,108 of CAMEUC010000008.1, forward strand.
TAGAGTATTTAAAAGCAAATGGATCATTGGTTTGTGATAAGACAGTTAGAGATACGGTAAGAAGGTATTTAAAAGGTGAGATTGATATTACACAAAGAAGTGAAGAAACAGTAAAACAAGAATTAATAGAAAGAATTGAAAAACAACAAGGAATTATAGAAGGACAAAAAGCAGAAATAAGCAGATTACGAAGTATAAAAGAATTATAAAAATAAGATAATAAGGGGGAATCAAAATGGAGGATTATGATAGTTTAGCTGAAGAATTAATAGGGAATCCACACATGTTGAATGAAATATTAAAAAGAGAAGACATAGATTTAACGACTTTATATTACACATTAGAAATAATGCACGAAGATATTATGGGAGATGTTAGTGAGTATTTTAGCAAAGAGGAACAAAAAAGAGATGAGATAATAGTAGGTTTATTATACTCAATAGAGTCTGAAATGTCAGATAGAGGAAATGAAGAACTAAAAGCAAAATATGATGTATATGGTTCAAAAATGACAGCAAAACAAGTTATGGAAATGATAAGAGATTTTTCAGAAGATGAATTGAATTATTACGATATTATAGATGTAATTAGAGATAATGAACAAGTTCGAGATTTAGTTTTTTCAAAATTAACAGAACTAGACCCTTACAGTAATCCGAAATATGCTGATTATAAAAAACTACTAGATGAAATTAATGATATAAGGTTTAAACAGGAAGAAGAGTATAGTGAGATGGCACAATATGAAGCTGATGAAAAGGCAAAAAAAGAAAAAGAAAAGAGAGAAGCAGAGTATCAGCAATATGATGAATATGAAGAAGAATACGAAGAACAAACTCCTCAAGAAAAAGAATATGAAGAATATTTAGCAGCAATAGAAAGATGTCAGCAAAAAATAGCTGAATATGAAGAATTATTAGAAGATGAATCTTTAGATGAACAAGAGATGGATAAATATGAAAGTCTAATAGTATCAGAAAAAATTGATATAGAAGATTACACAAAGAAAGCAAAAGAACTTCAATATTCAATAGAAATGGCAAGATTAGGAACTTCACTAACAATTATGGCACCAGAAGAAATAGAAGAAGCATATATTGAATTATTAGAAGAGAGAAAATCATTTACTCATATGGAGGAAGATGGAATTGAAGTTTCTGATGAAGCATTAGGGCTAAACAAAGACAAATTAGAATTAATTGAGGGGTTTGCACAATCTTCTCCAGAAATACAAGCATTAATACAAGCACAAAAAGAAGAATATGATAGAAGGGCAGAAAGAAGTAAACAAAGAGAAAAAGAATTACAAGAATCTATGGAATATGAAGAAACACTTAGAAATGCACCAATTGGTGAGACAGACCTTGATAAAATGCTACATAGAACGAAAACTCCAGAAGAATTAGAAAGTATGTCAGAGGATGAATTACAGCAAATAATTGACAATAATGAACAAACAATTGAAAAAAATAATGAAGCTATAAAGAAAGCATTGGTAGAGAGAATACTTACTCAACAAAGGACTATATCTGAACAACAATTAGAAATAAGCAGATTAGAAAGTCAGAAGAAGGAGTTATAGGATGAATAATAATGGTTTAATAGAATATAAAGAAAGTTTTATAACAAAAATAAGAAATTTCTTTAGAAGATTATTTTGGGAAAAAGAAGAACAACATAATTATATTCAAGAGAAATCAGTAAATGAAATAACAGAAGAAAAACCAAGTTTTATTAATGATATAAAAGTTGATTCAAAAACTGTAAATACAGTAATTGAGAAAAACAACTTTCTAGAAGAAATTAACGGAAATGAAGAAGCATTAAATATGCTATCAATAGATAGATTGAAAAAACTTGAAAAATACTATGATAGCATTATTAAACAGAATAATGAAGAAATAAAAAAATTAAAAGCAACAGCATAAAGAAAAAAACTCTAGTATTACATAGACTAGAGTTTTATAATAGAAGGTGGTATTTATATGGAACAAAAAGATTTAGAACAAGAAATAAATATAATTAAGCAAAGAAATAAAAGAGTTGAACTAGATAAAAAATGGGAAACAAGTGGAACAAGAAAGGTTTGTATATGTATATTAACTTATGTGGTAGTTGTTATATACTCATACATAGTAAAAAATTATGAAAATATCTTTTTAAGTTCATTAGTTCCTGTAATACGGATTTACATTATCTACTCTATCATTAAAATATATTAGGAAAAAATGGGAAAAAAATATTTAAATAGAAGAAAAGTTAATAGTATTACCTGTATACTATTAACTTTTTTGATACTAATTTATCTTATTTTGGATCTATCTTTCTTTTTATCTTTAACAATTTCTTTTGATTTTTCAAGTTCAAGTTGATTTTTAAGCAGAATGGTTCTATTTTCAATTTCATAGCAATTGACGATATCTCTATTGACTTTTTTAATTAAAGCTGTTAAATCGGTAATTTCGTGCGTAATTTTTTCTTTGATTTCTGGATTTGCTTCATTTTTTCTTTTTCTCCATAGATTTTCTCGTTTGCCTTTTAAAATTCTTAAGTTTTCCTCTAAATTATATCTATAAGATTTAAGTTCTTCTAAATTATTAATTTTATTTTCAGATAGTAAAATAGTTTGCTGACTTAAACTTTCTAAATGTTTTAATGATATTTTCATTTCTTTTGTAATTGATATTTTATAATCTTTAATTTCAATTTTTTCAGGTAGTGGGTCAATTTTTAATAATAAGCATATTAGAATATATAATGCAGGAAGTTCTCGTAATTGGTACTTTCTTTGTTTTTGTTTAAATCTATTATATTCTTCTATACTCATTTTGTATTTTTTCTTTGGAATATATGCTCTATTATAGATTTTGTTTTCAATTCTATATCTTATCTTTTCTTTAGAATAATTATCTCCAAATAATTCTTGTGGTCTTACAACTTGATAACTATTATCTCTTTCAATAATAAGCCCTGTATCTTCATTTTCTGAAATATAATAGCCTTTTGCTTCTAGTTTTGATACAAAGCCTTTATAAGAATATGAAACAGCTATTGCATCATCTATATCTTTTTTCACTAACTGCATATATGGATTATTTTTAGCATACAGCTTATAATAGCCTTTATTCTTCCACGGAGTTTTTATAACACTTAATCCATTTTCTCTGCATATAAAATCAGAGGTTATCCTTATAAAATCTTTTGTTTCTTTATTACTATAAAACTTATTTCCACTTTTAAAAGATACAGAATTTATAACTATATGGTTGTGAACATTATCTGTATTTAAATGTGTTGCAACTACAAATTGAAAGTCATCTCCAAATAATTCTTTAGCATATTGTAATCCTAGTTCATGGCATTTTTTTGGAGATATTTCTTTTCCATCAAAAGATTGTATTAAATGATAAGATATTATTCCATCTTCTTTATCAAATCTTTTCTTTGTATCTTGCATTTCAAAAATTGCCGTGTCTGGTTTACAATTTTCACCAGACACATACATCATCTTTTCGGTTTTTTCGCCGTTCATAATATATTTAATTATTGTGTCTAATCTTGTTTTTCTAGTCAAAAATTTTGTGACCGCCATAATAAACTCCACCTTCTTTCTTTGTTGGAGTAAGGTAGAATTTTTGCAGGTCATCAATCATATCATTAATTCTATTTGCAAGTGGATAATATTTATTTTCGTCAACATATTGATAAGTGTTAGCTACTCTAGCAAGTTGATTTATATTTACTGCAATACCTCTTAAATCATTTAGTATTTTATAAAAATTTTCATCTGGTTTTTCTTTTATTTGAGTATCGTTAATTACTAATCTAAAAAAAGCAGATTCTGATAAACCTGCTTTCATACATTCCTTTTTTAGTAATTCGTTTTCTCTGCTATTAAGCCATACTTGCTTTTTTATTGATCTTGTTCTCATAAATTATCATCTCCAATCCTTAATATTTTTTTTGTAAAACTTTCTTAAAGTTTTGTTTAAAGTACAAATTTTGTGGTTTGTACTTTAAGAATTGTGCGGTAGTACAAATTCATGGCTTGCTTTATACATAAAATAAGCAATTGTACTACCACACGCCAGAGTAATTTTTACTTTAAAATACCCATGTTTTTGAAGTAAAAGTATGCCTCATTGCCACCTAAAAAGAACAATTCTTTTGCCTCAATCTCTTTCATTTCGTAAAATATTTGTACCAATTCAAATAATATTTTGCATTCATAATTGTTCAAATTTCTTCCTTCATTTTGTCCTTCTAAAATCCAATTTAAGTTTATATTTTTTCTTAAGATGTCATAATATTTATCTTGTAATTGTCTGTATTTTGGATTTTTATTTTTCAAGTTTTCAATGATATCTTCTAAATATTCTTCAAACATATCTTCATATTCTTTATAAAAACTTTTAATTTCACACATAACTTTTACCTCACTTTTTAATTATAAATTAATTCTTTTATTACAATTTCTTCGGCTCTATTTTTAATATTATTCATAGCTTGAACCCATTCCATTTGGTTAGTAGATTTTAGTTCTTCATTGATACCTTCTTGCTTTGCTAATTTATTTATAGTATCTAATACCATTTTAGTAGCAACCTCATCAACATCAGATAAATGATTTTGAAGCTCGCCTACCATTATTAGTTCAGTATAAAAACCTCTTTTGTGTTCTTTAAGATATTTAAGCCTTAAACGACCATATTTTCCAATATGATAGTTTTTATTATCATTTGGAATTATTAAATTAGGAATTAAATAATCTCCTTCTTTGTGATAAGTTATATTATTTCTCATAAAAATCATTTTCCTTTCGATATATTACAGTAAAAAGATTCAAGTTCTTCTACAGTATATTTTCTTTGCTCAAAATTACCTCGATTTTGTTCTAAAGAATTCTTTTTACTATAATTATTTTTATTATATTTATTATTACTACGTCGTACATTCTCCGACTCTATAATCGTATTTTCTCCGATTATTGAATCGGACATTATACGATTCATAGTTTTTTCAACACTTTGGTGGGCTATTTTTCCAACATAAATAATGTTGTGCTTTTTAAATCCACTTCTAAATTCGTATATTAGTTTAGCTTCCTCAAGCTTTTTAAATGCTTTTGATACAGGCTTATCAGAAAGCCTTAACTTCTTTTGTGCTTCTTTTCTTGAGTAAATGATATATATATTTCCGTCTTTATCTATCCATTTATTCTTCATAGATACAGATAATCTATCAAGTAGAAATCCATATAATAGAATACTAGTAGAATCTAGGCTATTATATATAGGATTTGTAAATAATTCTTTTGGGATTTGATAAAAGACATTTTCTAAAACCTCATTTACTTTATAAGGTATAAAATCCATAACAATAGTTTCCCTTTCTTTAAATAAATTTTGCGGAATAGGACTTTTTGTTGATATTTAAAGGAAAACTAACTTTGCGGAATTTTTTTTGTTCCATAAAGTGTTTAAAATTTGTGTTGCGGAATTTTTTGCGGAATAAAATATTCAAATTTTTTAGCATTTTTTAGAATTTTTCGAAGATATAAAAAATATGCTATTCTCTAATTCTCTTAGAAAATAGCATATTTGAATGCTTTTAAATTTTTATAAATTCTCTCGACTTTTTGCATTTTTTATAAAAAAATGGTCGGGGTGACACGGATCGAACGTGCGACCTCATGGTCCCAAACCACGCGCTCTACCAACTGAGCCACACCCCGAAAAACAAATACTTAAATATAATAACATATATTTAAGTAGAATTCAAGAGTTTGTATGAAAATTTTATAAATTTTAAATTAGGGGTAAATTAAAAAAGTAAATTCCATTTCCAATATATGTTAATAGAAGTTAGTCTTACATAGAATTCTAGTTTAACTGTTTGTAAGATTAACTTCTTTTTTGTATAATTAAATTATAGGTGTTTCTAAGGAAAGAAGGAATATATATGATTAAAAAATGTGTTTATAATAATTCTCATCTTACTTTAGAACAAAGAAGAACTATCCAAGATGGTATTGAAAGTGGTCTTTCTAAAGTTGAAATTGCTAAAATGCTTTCTAAAGATCCTTCCACTATTGGTAAAGAAATTAAGAAACATAGAACACTAAAACCTAGAAATGTTTTTAATATTGATACTTTATGTATTCATTTAAAAGAATGTCGCAGATGTACAAAAAAATGCGAAAGATATGAAGAACCAAAATGTTCTAGAAGAGATCGTTCACCTGGTGCTTGTAATAAGTGTCCTAAAGTTTCTAAATGTCACCTAGATAAATATTTTTATAATGCTTCTGATGCAGAAAAAAATTATAAATATACTTTAGTGGATTCTAGGCAGGGCATTAATTTAAATACTACAGAAATGAAACAAATTGCTAACATTATTGTTCCTTTACTTGAGCAAGGTCAGTCTATTAATCAAATTCTTTCCTCTCACCAAGAGATTAAACAATGTAATAAAACTTTATATAACTATATTGAGATGGGAGTTTTTAAAGAATATGGTATCGATAGTTTCTCTTTGAAAGAACAAGTTAATCGTAAAGTTTCTAAAATTAAATACAAAAAGAGAAAAGAACCTGTTAATTATACTGGAAGAACATATTAAGACTATTTAAACTTTTTAGATAAAAACCCAAACGTCACTACTACTGAAATGGATACTGTTATGAATAGTTTATCTGGTCCATATATTCAAACTTTTATTTTTGAAAACACAGGTTTTATGGTAGGTTTTCTACATAAAGAAAAAACATCTGAAAGTATGGGAAAAACATTAAATAAAATACAACAAGATTTAAGTGATGATGAATTTAAACAGTTATTTTCACTGTTACTTACAGATAGAGGATCTGAATTTGAAAAGCATGAATACTTTGAAATAAATAAGGAAACCGGAGAAATTCGATTGAATATTTTTTATTGTGATGCGATGCAATCTTCTCAGAAACCTCATGTAGAAAATAATCATAATTACATAAGAGATATTTTACCAAATCAATTAGACTTAAATTTTTTAACACAAGAAAAATTAAATTTAATGTTTTCCCACATAAATTCAACACCTAGAAAATCTTTAAACAACAAATCACCTTATGAAGTATTTACCTTTATGTACGGTGAAGAAGTGGCTAAGAAGCTAAATATACAAGAGATAGAAAGAGATAAAGTTATATTAAAACCTTATCTCCTTAAATAAAATTATTTAGAATTTCTTCCCCAAGTTATCCTAAAAAATAAAAGTAGAAACACCTATACTTAACTAAAAAATTATGTTTAGACAAATGGAATTTAATCGTTCATTTTTAGAAAAATTAAAGGCATTTGTCTATTAAGCATGGGATTTTTCTATTTCTAATTACTATTTTACTATGTTTTTTATAAAAATACAACCACTTTTATATACAAAAAACGCCCAAAAACTGGACGTTTCTCTTTCTTGTATTTTTATTTTTTAAAACTGGAATTTACTTTTTCAATTCACCAATTTTAAATTAGGAATATTAGCGGAATACCTTAAATAAAATATCATAGGAGGAAAACTATGATAAATAAAATTAATTTGCCGTATTCACTAGATGCATTAGAACCATATTATAGTAAAGAAACACTACTAATACATTATGAAACTTTATATACTGGATATGTAAATAATACAAATAAAACAGAAGAAAAATTGGAACAAGCAAGGAAAAACAATAATTTTGAAAATATAAAATGCCTAGAAAAATATTTGAGTTTTTATGGCTCAGGGGCAATATTACATGAACTATTTTTTGAAAATATGGGACCAGCAATTCCAACAAATCCGAATATAAAATTAATGGAACAAATAACAAAAGATTTCACAAATTATGATAAATTTAAATCTCAGTTTACGGCAAGTAGTATCGCAGTAGAAGCATCTGGTTGGAATTTACTTGTTTGGGTACCCAGGTTTAAAAAACTAGAAATATTACAATGTGAAAAACATCAAAATTTAACTTTGTGGGGTTGTATGCCATTATTAGTACTAGACATGTGGGAACATTCATATTTCCTACAATATGAGGCAAAAAGAAAAGATTATGTAGATGCATGGTGGAATATTGTAAATTGGAATATGGTTAATAAAAGGTTTGAAAAAATTTAAATTGTATAAATCACTTCTAAAGGTTAATAATATTAACAAAAGGAGTGATTTTTATGGAACAAAACAATGAGAAGAAAGAAAAACAAGTGGAAAACCTAGTAAATCTTGTTGAAAAACATACCAGAACCGAAAGACATTTAGAGCAATATTCAAATATAGGAAGCAGAGAAAGTAAAGAAAAGGCAAGAGATAAACAAGATATAAGAGAAGAAGAAATGGATAAGTTAAAAAATAAAATAGTTTCAGATAATAATGCAAGTAAAATGGAACAGGTACAAAATTTAGCAAATAACTATAAAGGAGCTCAAATATATATGGAAGAAAACTATGAAAAAATGTCAGAGGACAGATTAAAAAACATGGAGAGTAGACAACAACATAGAAAAGACCAAATAGAAAATTTATCTGAAAATATATATGATGGAGAAGATTAGGGGGTTTTTACCTTCTAATTTTTTTTCAAAAGACTATGAAGATTAACAATTATATTGATAATTACTTGTTTCTATGATAATATACTTATAAATAATAAAAGGTAAAGGGTAATTATATGAAAAAGAAAATTTTTATTGTAATAATTGCATTAATACTGCTATTTCCAATTCCTTTCCGTTTGAAAGATGGAGGAAGTATTGAATTTAGGGCATTGTTATACACAGTAACAAAGTATCATAAATTAAGTACTAATTTAAATGAAATGTATATTAATGGTATTGGAATTAAAATATTGGGTATAGAAATTTTTAACAATACAAAAAATTGTGATACAAATAAAATAAGTTCTAGCGGAAAAGTTATTATTTCAAATGACAAAATTGAGAATATCTATTTATTAGATAAATTCCTTGATAATACCGATAAATATAATAAAAATAGTACTTCTGATGTTGTTGAAATAGTTACATATACAATAGAAGGTGATGAAATTTTAACAACACTACAATATACTAAAGAAACAAGTGAATTTACATTGATAGTAGATAACACAAAAGATAAATTTGCAAGTGAAGAAAATAGAGGGGTATATTCAAAAGTATATTCTAATTCAACATATAATTTAGTAAAAAAAATAAAAGATCATGATATTTACTTAATACTAGAAGCTGACAAAGAAAAAGAAGAACCATTAGAAGATATTGTTATTTGTTTATATGATAAAAATCTAGAAAAAAATAAAGATACTAGCAGAACAAAAGTTAAAGAAGTATCACTAACAGCAGAAGAAACAGAGCTAAATCAATTAGTAAGATATAATGGAATACTATATGGAAAATCTAATGGAACGATAGATTATGCTGGAAATCCTAATGGACCAATAGGAACAATTAATAAATTGGTTGGAGAAGAATATCTACCTGTTTTGAGTGGTGAAACTAATTCAGAAGAATTATTAAATGCTGTAGTAGATGATGTAAATGAGGAAAGTTTGATTTTAATATATAATAATGAGGCTGTTTTATATAGAGCAATAGACGAAACTAAATATTGTTTTTATGCTACAGTAATTGAATCAAAAGAGAAATATATATTGGTGGAACCATTAGAAGGGTCTCAAGAACTAAGATCATCGGACAAAATTTCAATTGGTTTAGGTGAAAACAATGATGAAATATATCCAGTGGGAACTATAGTTAAAATAACTTATGATGGGATGATTATGGAATCTTACCCTGCTCAAATACATGCAAGTAAAATTGAAGTAAAATCGCCATAATATGAAAACAAAAGATGATGTTGTATGGACCAATTTAGATAAATCCTTTTACTCCGCACGTCCTTTTCGAATCCTCCAATCAAAACACCATAAAATAAAACCATACCTAGCGGCATGGTTACATTTTATGGTGCACCCGGAGGGATTCGAACCCCCGATCTCAAAGTTCGTAGCCTTGCATTCTATCCAACTAAACTACGGGTGCAATTAACAAAATACTAATATATTATAGCTTTTTTTTTGCTAATAATCAAGAGATTTAAGGAAATATTTATATAATAGGAATAAAAGGGAAGAAATGTAATATAATATCAATGTATAAAAAAATTATATCAATATAGGTTTAAAATAGATATGTCACAAGTAAATTGAAAATAAAATATTGAAAG
>CAMEUC010000009.1 GCA_945937855.1 uncultured Clostridium sp.
TGAAGAACGACAGGGTACGCGAATTTAAATGGTTAGATACGAGGAGTTGAGAAGAGGAAAGGTATTTAAAACAGATTAAAAAAGAAAAAAATAAAATAGGAGGAAAATTATGAAAAAAGTATCACTAGTTATACCAATGTATTATGAAGAAGAGGTAGCAGAGGAATGTTACAAAAGAGTAAAGGAGGTTTTATCTTCTTTAGAAAATTATGAGCATGAAATTGTTTTTGTTAATGATGGAAGTAAAGATAGGACATTAGAAATATTAGAAAAAATTGCTTTAAATGATAAAAATGTAAAAGTTGTTTCTTTTGCAAGAAATTTTGGCCACCAATGTGCAGTAACGGCAGGACTAAAAGAAGTAACAGGAGATGCAGTTGTTATAATAGATGCAGATCTTCAAGACCCCCCAGAACTTATACCAGATATGCTTAAATTATGGGAAGAAGGAAATGAAGTGATTTATGCAAAACGTAAAAAAAGGGATGGAGAATCAGCATTTAAGCTATTTACTGCAAAAATGTTTTATAAAACATTAAATGGTTTATCTGATGTTGAGATACCAAAAGATACAGGTGATTTTAGATTAGTAGATAAAAAAGTAGTAGAGGTTATTAACTCATTACCAGAACATAATAAATTTTTAAGAGGATTATTTAGCTGGGTTGGCTTTAAACAAACTCCTTTTGAATATGAAAGAAAAGAAAGATTTGCGGGTAAAACTAAATATCCATTAAAGAAAATGCTAAAGCTTGCATCTGACGGAATAATTAGCTTTTCTACTAAACCACTAAAAATAATTGGAGGAATAGGCATAGCATCTATTCTTGTATCGTTCTTAGTTTTATTGTATTCAATACTTTCATTTATATTTAAATGGAATAATTTAACTGCTGGCTGGACTTCTATTATGGTAGCAATAACATTTTTTGCAGGAGTACAGTTATTATCAATTTGGATAATGTCTGAATATATTGCAAGAATATATGACGAAGTGAAAGGAAGGCCACAATATATAATTGACAAAAAAATAAACATAGATTAAAAGGAGCAAGTATGAATATTATAAAATATGTTAAATCTTATCTTTTAATTATATTAATTACATGCATATTACTTACGGTAGTGGCTGCGATACCTAAAACTTGGGTAAGAGATAATATTTGGCAGGGACTAGAAGTGTTTGAAAAAGAGGGAACTGGTCCCGTACCAAATTTGGGATATAATGCTAGATTAGATAATTTTACAGATTCAGTAATGTTTAATACAGTTTATTCATTAGATGAATTACACCCATTTCGATCCTCAATGAATGCTATTAACATTATTGTACCAGATGAGAATATGGGGTTAGGAGATCCAATAATAAGCTTGAGAAATCTATTAGAAAATGAAGAACGGATATTCATATAATTATTCAAGATATTGGCATGGATACATTATATTTTTAAAACCGCTACTTATATTTTTTGATTATTCTACAATACGAATAATTTTATGCTTTGTTATTATATTGTTGGGATTAATATGCTTATGGTTAATTTATAAAAAGATTGGTTTATTGCAAATGCTAGCAACACTATATACAATGATAATGATATCCTTTCAAATTATAGGAATGTCTGTACAATATTTCTCTGTATTTCTTATTGCAATGGCTTTTAGTATTTACTTTTTATGTAGAAAAGATTATGAATCCAATGTTGGAGTTATATTTTTTGCTATAGGAGGAATTACTGCTGTTATGGATTTATTTACAACTCCACTCATAACATTAGGAATACCCCTTATAATATATATTGCATTAGAACAGAAAAATAGAAAAGTAAAAATTGTTGAGACTTTAAAAATTATTGCTTTATGGCTAACAGGATATGCAGCAGTTTGGGGTACAAAATGGATTATAGGAGAAATAATGGGTTCCCAAACAATTAGTGGGGCAATAAAAAGTATAATAGTAAGAACAGGAGTTGCAGATGAAGGAATTTCTATATGGGAAACTTTTAAAGTTAATATAAACGTTATAAAAGAACCAATACTATTTTCTATAATTATTTGCTTATGTGTACTTGAGTTAAAAATAATATTAAAGATAATATTAAATAAAAATAGCTTTAAACTTGATAAAATAAATAATTATATTATAATTGCAATTTTGCCATTTGTTTGGTATATACTTACAAAACAGCATGCATATATTCATGAGAAATTTACATACAGAATATTATCAATTACCATATTGGCGATATCTTTTGCAGTAATTAATATTGGAAAAATAAATTTAAAAAATAAAAGGAATGAGAATAATGAAACTAAATAATAATCATAAGAAATTAGCTATAGTAATTTTTATTAATTTACTAATATTTATAATATGTAATTCTATATGTAATATTAAATATGAAGAAGTAGATGACTTTATTATATATAATTTATATTCAGGATTAGATGGTACATACAATGTACATGGAGTATACATACATCCATTAATATGCTTAATAATAAGTATATTCTATAGAATAATACCAGTTGTTAACTGGCATACAATTTTTTTGTTGATTATGCAATTTATTTGTTTTACATTAATAGGATACTCTATTTTAAAGAAACATGATAGCACTATTTCAATAGTATTATATGCGGTTTTTGCCAGTGCTTTCTATACTTCTTTACTTATGCTTATCCAATATACATCTGTAGCAGCATTATTAATAGCAACTTCCTTAGTTATTTGTGTGGATATAATAGAGCAAAATAAAAAAACAAAATGTATTATACTAATGTTTATACTATATACAATAGGAATAATGACAAGAATGCAATCATTATTAATTGTTGCTCCTTTTATGGGAATATATTTATTAATAAAAATGATAGACTATAAAAATAAAAATATAGATAAAGAGCAGGTATTTAGATTATTAAAGTATTACCTAGTATATTTAATTATAACAGTATTGGTATATGTATCAAGTATGATAATCTATAATTCTAATGATGTTTATAAAGAATATACAAAGTACAATGAAGTAAGAACTTACTTACACGATATATTACAGGTTGATTATAAGGAAAATAAAGAAATTTTTGATGAAATTGGCTGGTCTGAAAATGATTGGTACTTGTTTTACACTTTTAATATGGGAGACGAAAATATATATTCTTATGAGAACCTTCAAAAAATACTAGAGTATAAAATAGAAAAAGATGGTATAAAATATTTTGATACGAGTTTACCGGAGGCAACAACATCCTTTTTATCAGAAGTTATGAATACATATTTACTCTTATTTATAATATTCTTTATGAGTTTTATAATTAGTATATTAACAACTGACCAAAAGAAGTTGATCAATGTTTTAATTTTTCTAGCAACTATTGCTGTTCATATATTATTTATCATTCTAAAAAGAAGTATACATAGGGTAGTAATACCAGAATATATAATAGGTACAGCATTATTAATTTATAATATAGATATAAAAAATAATCAATATAAAATAAAAGATATAGTAAAAAGTTTGGATGTATCAATTATAATAATAGGTTTTTTATGTATATTGATGATTAACCAATATTATTATAAGTATGATTTGGAAGTCTATAGTAATTATCAAGAACTAATAAATTATACAAATGATAATAAAGATAATGTATATTTGTATACAGTTCCATCTTTACAATCTAGATATCTAGCATATTCAGTTTATAAAATGCCACCGGAAGGTTCTTTTTCTAATTTAAGAGTTATGGGACGGATGGGATATGTTTACACAAAATTATTATGATTTTAAAGAAAGAAATAATTTAGATGGTAATTTCTTAGACTTATTAAAAGATAATGTATATTTAATAGATGGAAAAGTTAATTGGGGTGGAAACATATATACCAATTATAAGCAAAAAATCATTAAATCTATAAAGGAAAATTATAATATTGACGTAGAATGTAAAGAGATAAAATCCTTTGATAATTTAAAAATATATAAACTATATGAAGCTGAGCAATAATTCTTTATAAAATGGGAGCAATTATGAAAAAGTTAGTTTTAATTGATGGGAATAGTATAATAAATAGAGCGTTTTATGGAATTATGGGCAGTAAAATGCTTATGACAGAAGACCGGAACATATACAAATGCAGTATATGGCTTCCTTACAATACTTTTTAGAATACTAGAAGACATAAAACCGGAATATATGGCGATAGCTTTTGATTTAAGTGCACCAACACATAGACATAAACTGTATGATGGTTATAAAGCAAATCGTCATGGAATGCCAGATGAATTAGCGGGGCAGATGCCAATTTTAAAAGATATTTTAAAATCTATGAAAATAGAAATAATTGAAAAAGAGGGATATGAAGCAGATGATATTTTAGGAACACTTGCAAAATGGGGACAAGCTCAAAAATTAGATGTAACAATAGTTACAGGTGATAGAGATAGCTTCCAATTAATAGATAAAAATATAAAAGTAAGAATTCCTAGAACTAAGGCACGGAAAAACAGAAACAGAAGAATATAATACAAAGAAAATTCAGCAAGAATATGGGGTAAAACCTACTGATTTAATTGAAGTAAAAGGCCTAGCAGGAGATACATCAGACAATATCCCTGGAGTATCTGGGGTTGGAGAAAAAACAGCAATTAATTTAATAAAAGAATATAAAACAATAGATGGAGTTTATGAAAATATAGACCAAATAAAAGGAAAACTAAGAGAAAAATTAGAACAAGATAAGGACAAAGCCTTTCTTTCAAGAACACTTGGAACTATAAATATAGATGCTCCGATTGAAAAAGATCTAGAAAAAATCAAAGTAGAAGAATGGGATAAAGAAGCGGTTTTGGAAAAATTTAAAAAATTAAAATTTAACCGTTTTATAGATAGATTTGACTTAAACAGTATAAATAAAAATGAAATTAAAAGTGATATAAGTATTGAATATGAACGAATAAGTAATTTAGATAAAATTAATTTTATTAAAGAAGAAATTTTACAAAATAAAAAGATATTTTATTATTTACAAGCCCAAGAATCAGTACAAGGTAGAATACTAGGAAAAATTTTAAGTGGTATAACTATTTTTTCAGAAAAAGACAATAAAGCATATTTTATAAAAAATACATTATTATTTAAAGAAATTTTTGAAGATATAGAAATATTAAAAATTGGCTATAAACAAAAAGAAGATTATATTTTATTAAAACAAGCAGGTATTGAACCAAAAAATCTAATGTTTGATGTTGAAATAGCAGGATATATTTTAAATTCAACAATTAATAAATATCCTATAGAATATTTGGCTAATGAATATTTGCGGATTTGATTTAGAAGAATATTTGAGACAAAATTGTACGAAAACCGAAGAACAACTAAGCCTATTTTCACAAACTGAAGAAAAGGAAGATATAAAACCATATGCTTATGCTTATGTAATTAATAAACTGTATAATGTATTAATAAAGAAAATGGAGGATACGGAAACTTTAAATTTATTTAATACAATAGAAATGCCTTTGGTAGAAGTACTTGCAAATATGCAGTATGAAGGAATTTTTGTTGATAAAAAGGAACTTGTGGAATTTGGAAATGAACTTAAAGAAAAAATTACAATATTAACAAATGAAATATATGAATTAGCAGAAGGAGAATTTAACATAAATTCTACAAAGCAATTAGGAGAAGTTTTATTTGAAAAATTAAAATTACCAATTATTAAAAAAACAAAAACAGGTTATTCAACAGATAGTGATGTATTAGAAAAGTTGAAAAATACACATCCAATAATAGAAAAAATATTAGATTATAGACAACTTGTAAAATTAAATTCAACATATGTAGAAGGAATAATTCCATATATTAACAAAGAAACTGGAAGAATTCATTCAAGTTTCCATCAGACAGTAACTGCAACAGGTAGAATAAGTAGTACAGAGCCAAATCTTCAAAATATACCTACAAGATTTGAACTTGGTAAAAAATTAAGAAAGGTTTTTAAACCAGAAAATGATTGCATTTATATAGATGCAGATTATTCACAAATAGAACTTAGAGTTTTAGCTCATATTTCTGGTGATAGAAATATGATAAGAGCTTTCAAAAATGGAGAAGATATACATGCTGAAGCCGCTTCAAGAGTGTTAAATATTCCTATTGAGGAAGTAACAAAAGAAGAAAGAACAAAAGCTAAGGCAGTAAACTTCGGTATTGTATATGGAATAAGTGATTTCGGTTTAGCAGAACAGATAGGAGTATCAAGAAAAGAAGCAAAACAATATATAGAACAATATCTACAAAAATATGTTGGAATAAAAAGATTTATGGATAAAATAGTTGATGATGCAAGAGAACAAGGCTATGTAGAAACATTATACCATAGAAGAAGATATGTTCCTGAACTAAAATCAAATAATTATATGGTAAGACAATTTGGACATAGAGTAGCAATGAATACACCAATACAAGGAACAGCAGCAGACATAATGAAGATAGCGATGATAAATGTTTATAATAAATTAAGAAATATGAAATCAAAATTAATTTTACAGGTACATGATGAATTATTAATAGAAACATATCCAGATGAAATAGAAGAAGTAAAAAACATTTTGAAAAAAGAAATGGAAAGTGTTATAAAATTAAAAGTACCATTAATAGCTGAATTATCAGAGGGAAAAAACTGGTTTGAGGCAAAATAAAGGGGGAATTTTTATGTCAATATTAGTTACAGGTGGGGTAGGTTTTATAGGAAGCCACACAGTAGTTGAATTATTAGAAAAAGGAGAAGAAATTGTTATAGTAGATAATTTCTGCAACAGTTCACCAGATGTTTTAAATAAAATAAAGGAAATAACAAATAAAGATTTTAAATTCTATGAAGTAGATTTATTAGATGAAGAAAAGTTAGAAAAAGTGTTTGAAGAAAATAATATTGAATCTGTAATTCATTTTGTAGGGCTAAAAGCAGTAGGAGAATCTGTAGCAAAGCCGATAGAATATTATCACAACAATATTACAGGAACACTTATATTATTAAAATTAATGAAAAAATACAATTGTAAAAAAATAGTATTTAGCTCATCTGCAACTGTATACGGTAACCCAGCAAGTTTGCCAATAAAAGAGGACTTTCCATTATCTACAACAAATCCATATGGAAGCACAAAACTTATGATAGAACAAATTTTACAAGATGTATGTGTTGCAGATACAGATTTTAGTGTAGCAATACTTAGATATTTTAACCCAATAGGAGCACATGAAAGCGGGTTAATTGGTGAAGTACCAAACGGAATTCCAAATAATGTAATGCCATACATATTAAAAGTTGCAAGTGGAGAATATGAAGCTTTAACAGTATTTGGAAATGACTACAATACAGCAGATGGAACAGGAGTAAGAGATTATATACATGTAGTAGACCTTGCAAAAGGACATTTAAAAGCGTTAGATAAAATAAGAGAAGAAAAAGGTGTAAAAATTTATAATCTAGGAACTGGTAATGGATATTCTGTATTAGACTTAGTTACAAATTTTGAAAAAGTCAATGGTGTAAAAGTAAATTACAAAATTGGGGCAAGAAGACCAGGAGATATTGCAGCTTGTTATGCAGACCCAAGCAAAGCGAGAGACGAATTAGGATGGGTAGCAGAACGTGGCATAGAAGAAATGTGCAAAGATGCATGGAGATTTATAAAGAAATAAAAAATCGACCTAGGTCGATTTTTTATTTCTTTAACAATTCATTCTTTAAATCCCATAAAGGTTTTGACAAATCTACATAATATTTATGTGGATTTTTTAAACGTTTTACTTCTGGCCATAGAGTATCTAATTCTTTTTTAGATTTTTCACATATTTGTGAAAGTGTTGGCAAATTATATATAAGTTCACCATTTTTAAATATTTGTTTTTGCAATGGGAGAACCAAGTAATTATTTAAGACCTTTTCTTTCCATGGATTTTGTGGATCAAAAATCTTATAATTATCTTCTGGAATTTTTTCATCATATAGAGTAATTACATCTGCTAATGCTTTATTAGTTGTTTTATCATAAAATCTGTAAACCTTTTTAAATCCTGGATTTGTAATTTTTACAACATTTTCAGAGATTTTTATTTTTGGAACAATTTGTCCATCTTCTTCAAGTGCTACTAATTTATAAACTCCACCAAAAACTGGATCAGATTTTGCAGTAATAAGATTTTCTCCAACCCCAAAAGAGTCTATTTGTGCCCCTTGCTCTAAAAGTGAAGAGATAAGAAACTCGTCTAAAGAATTACTTACACAAATTTTACAATCAGGAAATCCTGCATCATCTAATATTTTTCTTACTTGTTTTGAAAGATAAGCTAAATCTCCACTATCTAATCTAACTCCTTTTGGTCTAAAACCATTAGGAACAAGGACTTCATTAAAAACTTTTATAGCATTTACTATTCCAGAGTTTATTGTATCATATGTATCAATAAGCAAAGTGCAATCATCTGGGTAACTTTCTGCGTAAGCTTTGAAAGCTTCATACTCAGAATCAAAACTTTGCACAAAACTATGTGCCATTGTACCAAGAGCAGGAACATTAAATTCTTTCGCAGTTAATGTACAAGATGTTCCGGACACAACCACCAATCATAGCAGCTCTAGCACCTAGAAATGCTGCATCAATACTATGGGCACGCCTTGCACCAAATTCCATAACCGGTCTACCTTTAGCAGAAGCCACAATTCTGCTGGACTTGGTAGCAATTAATGATTGATGATTTACTAAAAGCAAAATGAAAGTCTCTAATATTTGTGCTTCAATAAGTGGAGCTCTAACAGTAATTAGTGGTTCGTTTGGGAAAACAACAGTACCTTCTGGAATAGCCCAAACATCTCCAGTAAATTTAAATTTAGATAAATACTCTAAAAATTCCTCAGAGAATTTATTTGTATTCTTTAAAAAATCAATGTCATCACTATCGAATTTTAAATTCTTAATATAATCAATAACTTGCTCTAGTCCTGAAAAAATGGCATAACCACCATTATCAGGAATTCTTCTAAAAAATACATCAAAATAAGCTTGCCTTGTAGTCATATTTTTAGCAAAAAAACCATTAGACATGGTAAACTCATAAAAATCAGTAAGTAAAGATAAATTCTTATTCATAAAATCCTCCCACAAATATATAAAATTTTTAAATTATGTATCATACAATTTAGGTAATTATAACATATAATCTAAGAAAATTAAAGAAAATTTATTTAATCGACACATTTCAACAAAAAAATATAAATAAATATGTTATAATAACATCGTGGGGGCGATCCATATGATATTAGATTTGCTCATTAAATTTAATAAAATTAAGCTAAATAAAATGATTACAAAAAATGAAAACTATGAAATCATTTTAAACCAAAGTCAAAAATTAGATAAATACATAACGAAAAAAACAATTAAATTAATAAAAAAAAGTAAATAAGACAAGGGGGGAACCTTGCCTTATTATTTTTAATTAATATATACTATACTTTTTTAAAAAATTGTGATAATATAATAATAATTTGTTATATGAGGAGATAACTTATGAGAAAAAAAAATAAAACTACCGTTTTAGATTATTTAAATTTAGATTTAAAAAAAATACCAAAATCAATAATAAATATAGATGATGTAGATATTAAGTCTACAGAAATTAGAAATGAAAAAAATTATAAAGTATATAAATATATAGCAGTAAAAGATATAAATATAGTGCTTGCTAATGCAAGAAGATTAGATGAACCAGCTAAAAAAATTGAAAACATGAAAGATTTATCCTACTATTTAAATAAAAAAAATGAAGAAGAGTACGAAACAATTTTAAATTTATTACAAAATGCTTCTATTGAAGATGTAAAAGAAATTGAAAAATTTGAAGATGAATTCAAAGAAGATGTTCCTATTAAAATTAAGTATACAAAAGATTATTTATGGCAAATATATTACATAAAAAGAACTAATAAATATTATATGATAGTGCCTACGCAGGAAACAGAACAACAGACTTTCCTATATTTACTAAAAAAGAAAATAGAGGATAGTAATGAAAAAATATATGTTCCAATATGTAATTTAGATTATGAGAATAATTATATTGAAAAATCAAAAATAAATACATTAGAAAATAGTTTGTTTTATTTTACAAATAAATGGCCAATGATATATGAAGTTTATGATAATAATGATAATTTATCCATAGATATTATTGGACAAGTAGATATATACGAAAATATTGAAAGTGATTATAAACTGCATTTTAAGGAAGAAAACACATTAAAAGATTTTTATAATCTTACAAAGACACTATTTTATATACAAACAGAATTAGCTAATTATTTTAAATTTGATATTATATTAGATGAAACAGGGACAATACATTTTTATTTTAAGGACAATGAGATTACAAATTCTAATTTAAATGAGTTTTATTCAAATGAAATAAAGCGTAATCTAAAAAGTATTGAAGAAATAGAAAATATACAAGTAGCTTTAACGAAAAAATTAAATAAATTAAAACTTCAAGAAAAAAGTTTAAATTCTGAACTGCTAGAAAAACAGAAACAAATCTCAACTTTTTTAGAATGTAAAAAAACATTTTTTGGAAGAGTGAAATACTTCTTTAAATATAGCAAAAAGAAATTATCAGTTCAAGAGCAAAATATAATTGAAGAAAATATAGAAACAGAAGATGCTGGATATATTAAGCCTTCTTATTGTGATTGTATTGAAGATTTAATATATGTATGTAAAGAGCTAAAAACAAAAACAACTATTGCTGCAACAACAAGATTAGATATCCAAAACTTAACAGTAAAAATAGAAATATTGAAGAAAAAAATAGAGAATGCTACTTTGTATATAAAAGAAATAGAATCCCATAAAAAAAGTATTTTTGAATTTTGGAAATTTACTAATAAAGATGAAAAAAATCAATTAGCTGAAGGGGTAATTCAAGCAGAAAATGAAACTCGTATAGAGAAAAAATTTAATGTAAAAGAAGATTTAACAGAATTTGGTAAGTATTTGGATTCTATGCAAAGAAAAAGTTTAACAGAAGAAGAAAAAAATAGTTTATTATTAACAGAAACAAAAATATTAGATGATATAAATTCAATTATAAATAAAGAAAGAATTACTACAGAAAATTTACAAAAATTAAAAGAAAATGAAAAATTAATAAATATTGATGAAGCCATTTTAGATCATAGAGAAACAACAAAAAATATAAAAAGTATTTTAGGAATTACAGAAGATTTAAGTTTGGAAGAATACTCTAAAAAATTAGAAAACATAGTAATTAATATTGAAAAAGCACTTAAAAAAAGTAAAATTAATACCACTATATCTTTATATACAACTAAAAAACCAAAAAACGAATTAACTAGACTTGAAATAAATCCACAAAAACTAATTACAAGTAATAAAAAAATTGAATTATATAAAATAAATTTCAAATCTAATTCAAATCTTTTGGCTTTTAGTAATATAATATTTTTTAATAATAGAAATAAAACATTACCAATCGGCATGGATTATTCTACACATATGTTAGCTGATTTAAGAAAAACAGAACTTATAAAAATAAAAACTACTACAAACTATATAATTAATTTGTTAGATAATTCTACAAAAGAACAAGTAACAAAAATTGATATAACAGAAATTAGTGCTTAAATTTCATAATTTCTTTTACCTTGAATAAGATTGAAATAGGGAAAAGCTCCCTAAAATAAATCTTATAAGAGGTAAAAGATGAATGTTGCAATAATAAATCTAAAAGGAATTTCTAAAAGTTTTATAAAATTAATAATTAGTATAATATTTTTAAGTTTATTGATTAAATTTTTAATTTCAAATGTAAAGAGCTTACAAAAAGTTTTTTCATTTGAGACCTGTAGTAGTGTATATACTAGTTTTTTCTATAATATCAATGAAGAAAAATATGAAGTTGATTCATTGGAAATATTAAAAACGGTTTCTCCTTTAATAATGGCATTGAACGAAGAAAATGAAATGGAAGCAGAGATAGAAGAGATTCCAAAAGAAGAAAATGACATAATAATATCTAAAAATGCAACAATTGAAGCTGTATCGGAAAAAAACATTGAAGAAAATTTTAATGTTACAACAGGTACAACGAAAATAAGAAACCAAAGTGATTATGAACTTACAGAAGATATCCTTTCTTTAGAAGATTTTAATTTGACAAATACTAAAAAAATACTAATATATCATACTCATACATGTGAAAGCTATACTCCGAGTGAGCAATATAATTATACAATGACTGGAAATTATAGAACAACAGACAATAATTATAATGTAGTTAGGATTGGAGATGAACTTTCGAAATATTTAACAAATAAAGGCTTTGAGGTAATACACGATACAACATATCATGATTATCCTTCATATTCTGGTTCCTATGAACGTTCTTTGGAAACAATACAGGAAATTTTAAATGAAAATCAAGATATACAAATTGTTATCGATTTGCATAGAGACGCGGTGGGAGATGGATCATCATATGGACCAACTGTAAAAATAGATGGGCAGAGTGTGGCACAAATGATGTTAGTAGTTGGAACTGATGGAGGTGGATTAGAACACCCTAATTGGAGACAAAATATAAAAACAGCTATAAAAATACAAGAAACTGCTAATTTATTATACCCAGGATTATTTAGGCCAATAATAGTAAGAAATTCAAGATACAATCAGCATGTTACTCCAGGTGCCTTCATAATTGAAGTTGGAGCAACAGGGAATACATTAGAAGAATGTTTGTTAAGTATGCAATGCTTGGCAAATATTATAGAAGAAGCTTTTTAAATTTATACAAATTTTGAATATAAATTTATTTTATAATAATAATATTAAGAGGAGGTCATTTTATGGACAAGAAAATTAAAGCAGTGCAATATGGTGTAGGCAAAATGAGCATATATACAATGAGATATATGCTAGAAAAAGGGGTGGAAATAGTTGGAGCTATTGATATAAACCCTAATGTTGTAGGAAAAGATATTGGAGAGGTTTTAGGTAGACAAAATTTAGGTGTAGTAGTTACAGATGCAAAAAATGCTGAAGAAATGTTAAAACAAACAAAACCAGATATTTGTGTTGTTACAACAAGAAGTTTAATTGGAGAGCTAGAAGAGCCACTTATGCTTTGCGCAAAATTAGGAATAAATGCAATAACAACTTGTGAAGAAGCTTTTTTCCCAATGAATTCTAATCCTAATTTAGTAAAGAAAATAGATGAATTAGCAAAGCAAAATAATTGTACAATAACAGGAAGTGGATACCAAGACATATATTGGGGACAACTAGTTACAAGTATTGCAGGTTCTACTCAAAAAATCACAAGAATAAAAGGAAGCTCAAGTTACAACGTAGAAGAATATGGAATAGCTTTAGCAGAAGCACATGGTGCAGGATTATCTTTAGAAGAATTTGAGAATAAAATTGCATCAGCAGATAATATATCTGCAGAAGAAAGACAAAAGTTAATTGATGCCGGAGAATTTATGCCATCATATATGTGGAATGTAAATGGCTGGCTATGCTCAAAATTGGGGCTTACAATAAAATCACAAACTCAAAAGTGTATACCACAAACTTATAAAGAAGATATTTTCTCATCAACATTAAATATGACAGTAAAAGCAGGAGATGCGACTGGAATGAGTGCAGTAGTTACAACTGAAACTGAAGAAGGAATAGTAGTAGAAACAGAATGTGTTGGAAAAGTATATGCACCAGAGGAATTTGATAGAAATGTGTGGACTATAGAGGGAGAACCAACAACAACAATAACAGTGGACAAGCCATCAACAGTAGAATTAACATGTGCAACAGTAGTAAATAGAATACCAGATACAATAAATGCAGAGCCAGGGTATGTAACAACAGAAAAGTTTGGAGAATTAAACTTTAAAGTAAAAAACTTAAATGAGTATATAAATGGATAATTTGTTTTAAAACAAGAAAAATGTTCAATGAATCTAATAATTCAGATAAAAAAGTTCGTACCAAGTTCATAATTAAATAATTAATATAAAGGAGTAGAAAAAAATGGAGAATTTGAAAAGTTTATTTAAAAAAACAGGATGTGTTTCAATATTAGAATCATTAATATTTGCAATACTAGGAATTGTATTGGTTTGTAAACCAGAAGGAACAGTTAAATTCATTTCAGGAGTATTAGGAGCAGTATTTATTTTAGTAGGTATTTACAAAATAATTAATTATTTTGTAACAAAAGGGGAAAACGACTTTTTCAATTATGACCTAATATATGGACTTACTGCAATTGTTATAGGAATTGTTGCAATGGCATATATGAACATAATAGGTTCAGTATTTAGAATTATAATAGGAGTTTGGATTATATATACATCTTTTGTAAGAATTAACTTGGCAATTCAAATAAAAAAAATTGGAAGCAAATCATGGATTTTTGGTTTGATATTAGCAATTCTAATGCTTATAGGAGGACTATATGTAATTATAGATGCTAATGCTATAATAGTTACAATAGGAATTATAATGATAGTATATTCAGTTATGGATATAATAGAAAATATAATATTTATGAGAAATATAAATAAGATTTTATAATTGATTTAATAGGCGCATGATTGCGTACTAAAAATAAGAATAAAACTATGTTTAAGGCATAATATATTTATTTTTTTACACCTTGTGTGTCGCAACCTCCAAACATAAAGATTAATAGTAGGTTGCTCCAATCGCACTCGCGGAACCGCTCATTTGGTCGCTTACGCGGTGTTGCAAAAATAAATATATTATGCCTTAAACTTAAGTTTGAGGATAAATTTTAATAAAAAATATTGACAACTAACATACAAAATAGTATTATTGTATTATGCAAGTAATACAATAATAGAAAGGAAAAAAGTTGTGGATTATATTTTTGATAATGATAGACCAATTTATGTTCAATTAGTAGAAAAATTAAGGCTTGAGATAATTTCTAATAAGTTAAAGCCAGGAGAAAGAATTCCTTCTGTAAGAGAGCTAGCTCTGGCCACAAGGGTTAATCCTAATACAATGCAAAAAGCATTGGTCGAATTAGAAAATGAGGGTTTAATTTATACTGAAAGAACAAATGGAAAATTTGTAACTACTAACAAAGAACTAATTGAGAAAATAAAAAAAGAATTGGCAGAAGAAAAAGTAAATAATTACCTTCGAGATATGCAAAATATCGGTATAAGCTACAAAGAAGCGGTAGAATACTTGCAAGAACTAGGAGGAAGGAAATAAAATGGAATTATTAGAATGTAAAAACCTATGTAAAGAATTTGACAATAAACCAGTATTGCAAGATGTTAATTTAAAAATTCCAAGAGGAAAAATAATAGGTCTTTTAGGGAAAAATGGGGCAGGAAAAAGTACATTAATAAAACTAATAAATGACTTATTAACGCCTACAAGTGGAGAAATACTAATTAATGGAGAAAAACCAGGAGTAAAATCGAAAGAAATTATATCGTATTTGCCAGAAAGAACATATTTAGATAAGGAAATGACAATAAAACAGGTCATCAAATATTTTGAAGAATTTTATAAAAATTTTGATTCTCAAAAAGCAATTAAGTTATTAAAAGATTTAGATTTAGACATCAACAAGAAAATATCAAAAATGTCAAAAGGAATGCAAGAAAAACTTCAATTAATACTTGTAATGAGCAGAAGTGCAGAACTTTATATTTTAGATGAACCATTAGGAGGAGTTGATCCTGCAACAAGAGATTATATATTAGATACAATACTTTCTAATTTTTCTGAAGGTGCAAGTGTAATAATATCTACGCACTTAATTTCAGATATTGAAAGAATATTAGATGATGTTATTTTGGTGGATAAAGGAAAAATAATTTTAACATCATCAGCAGATGAATTAAGAAACAAAGAAAAAACATCAATAGATGAGATATTTAGGAGGTATTTTAAATGTTAGGAAAAGTATTAAAATATGACTTGAAATGGGTATATAAAGTAGTAGTAGTCTTTTATATTTTAGCGTTTATATTTTCAGTTATTGGTAGAGCGTTAAGTGAAATTGAAAATTCAGTTGTATTTTCGGTAGTTGCACAAATTACATTTGGAGTTGCAATAAGTATGATGGTAAGTAGTTTAATTAATTGTTTAATGAGATTATGGGCAAGATTTATTAGAAATGTATATAAAGATGAATCATATCTTACACACACTTTGCCAATAGAAAATAAAACAATATTTGCCTCAAAAGTAATTTCTGCATTAATATGTATTTTTACAACAACAGTTGTTATAATAGCCTGCTTATTTATATGTTATTATTCAGAAACTAATATGCAAGTATTAAAACAAGTACTTGAACTTGCCGCTTCAACTTATAATATAACAGTTTTAAATTTATTACTATTAGTTTCTTTTGTAATATTTTTAGAATTAATGTTTATAGTATTAGTTGGATATACAGGAATAATATTAGGACATAAATCAAATCAAAATAAAATGGTAAAAACAATTACAATAGGCTTTGCATTATATATGATAACACAGGTAGTTACTTTAGCATTAATTTTTATTTTTGGACTATTTAATTCGAGTGTTATGAATTTGATCAACACTACAGACATAATAAATATAGATGCAATTAAATCTGTTATGTATGTAGGTATTGCAATATATATAGTTTATATAGCTTTTTACTATATTATAGGAAAAAAACAACTTGAAAAAGGAGTTAATGTAGATTAATTAAAACCTCTAAAAAATTTTAAAAATATAATTTAAAATTACAAAAATTACACATAATATTATTATCTAAGTGCATAGGAGGTTTTAAATTGGGTAATAATCAAAAAAAACGATTAACAAAAAAGGATAAAAAAGAAGTAAAGAAAAATCTTGAAGAAATAAAAGAAAGCTATAAATTAGGAATAAAATATTATGAAAATGTAGAAGACAAAACAGAA
>CAMEUC010000010.1 GCA_945937855.1 uncultured Clostridium sp.
CTTCCATATGCTGAGGGTATAGCCCTAAAAAGGGAAAAAAAAAAAAAGGTAAGTACCATGTATATAGTTAAAATGTATGTATATAGTTACAACATTAAAAATTATATTTGAAATGACAATAAAATAAATAAAAAAGCAAATAAATCTAGAAAAAATAATTATGAAGATTTTAGTAGTCATAAATTAAAAGACTTAAAACAAGAAAATAGATTATCAAACATGTTTACAGAAGGGTCAATGCTTGATTATTATGATTTAACAACAACTAGAGGAAAGAGAAATAAAAAAAGAGTAGAAAACACAGAAGATAGAAATAAACAAAAAATATTCCAATTAACAGAAATAACAATTCCAGAAACTATTTCAGTAAAAGATTTAAGCACAGAATTAAAGAAAACAAGTGGAGAAATAATTAAGAAATTATTGAGTTACGGAATTCTTGCAACTATCAATAATGAAATAGATTTTGATACAGCATTTTTAATTGCACAAGAATTTGGGGTAACAGCTATAAAGAAGGAAGTCGTTTCTGATGAAGATAAATTGTTTGATGATAGTGAGGATAGAGAAGAAGATTTAGTTCCAAGACCACCAGTAGTTGTTGTTATGGGTCACGTTGACCATGGAAAGACTTCACTTTTAGATGCAGTAAGACAAACTAATGTAATAGAAGGAGAAGCAGGTGGAATAACTCAAGCAATAGGTGCATACAAAGTAAAAATAAATGATAGAGAAATTACATTTTTAGATACTCCAGGGCACGAAGCTTTTACAGCTATGCGTGCAAGGGGAGCGCAAATCACAGATATAGCAATATTAGTTGTAGCTGCAAATGATGGTGTTATGCCTCAAACAGTTGAAGCAATTAACCATGCCAAAGCAGCAGAAATACCAATTATTGTTGCAATAAATAAAATAGATGTTGAAGGTGCAAATCCTCAAAAAGTAAAACAAGAATTAATGGAATATGGATTAGTTGCAGAAGAATGGGGAGGAGACACAATATTTGTTGAAATATCAGCAAAGAAAAAAATAAATATTGATAGTTTGTTAGAAATGGTGTTACTTGTTGCAGATATGAAAGAATTAAAAGCAAATCCAAATAAACAAGCAAAAGGTGTTGTAATAGAAGCAAAACTTGATAAATCTAAAGGTGCTGTTGCAACAATGCTTGTACAACGTGGTACATTGGATGTTGGAGATACAATTATAGTTGGCTCTACAATAGGTAGAATTAGAACAATGACTGATGAAAATGGCAGAAAATTAAAGAAAGCAGGACCATCAACACCAGTAGAAATAACAGGATTTTCATCAGTTCCAGAAGCTGGAGAAACATTCTATGAAGTAGAAGATGAAAAAACTGCAAAACATTTAATAGAAACAAGAAAACGTAAAGAAAGAGAGAAAGCTTTAAGTGCAAATTCAAGAGTAACATTAGATGACTTATTTAGCCAAATTGAAAAAGGAAAATTAAAACAATTAAACTTAATTGTAAAAGCAGATGTACAAGGTTCTGTAGAAGCAGTAAAATCTTCGTTAGAGAAACTTTCTAATGAAGAAGTTATAGTAAAAGTAATACATGCAAATGTTGGAGCAGTTACAGAATCAGATGTAACACTTGCAGAAGTTTCTAATGCTATAATCATTGCATTTAATGTAAGACCAGAACCACTTGCAAAGGACAAAGCAGAAAAAACTGGGGTTGAAATAAAAACATATTCTGTAATTTACAATGCAATTGAAGATGTTGAAGCTGCCATGAAGGGATTATTAGACCCAGTGTATAAAGAAGTTATAATTGGAAATGCTGAAGTTAGACAAACATTTAAAATATCTAATGTTGGTACTGTTGCAGGATGCTATGTTACAAATGGTAAAGTAGCAAGAAATGCAGGAGTAAGAGTAATAAGAGATAATGTTGTAATTCATGAAGGAAAACTAATATCATTAAAGAGAATGAAAGATGATGCAAAAGAAGTTGCTCATGGATTTGAATGTGGTATTCAAATAGAAGACTTTAATGACTTAAAAGAAATGGACGTAATAGAAGCCTATATAATGGAACAGGTTAAATAGAAGGAAGGATACATTGAAAAAGAGGTGAGATGTGTTAAGTGTGAGGTGAGAATTCGAAATATCCCGTTTCGCACTTCCCACTTCTTGACTCATAATATAAGAATTCATTTGTAAAAAAAATATTTAAAGGAGATTACAATGCAAAAAAATAATAATGGTAGTAACCGTTTAGCTAGAGTTAATGAGGAATTAAAAAGAGAAATTAGTAATATAATTAACTATGAAGTAAAAAATTCTAATGTTACAGGAATGGTTAGTGTGACAAAAGTAAAGGTTTCACCAGATTTACGATATGCTAAAGTATCAGTTAGTATAATAAATTCTAGAAACGTAAAACAAACACTTGCAGGATTAAAAGCAGCCTCTGGATTTATTAGAAGTAGAATAGCAGAAAAGATAAATTTGAGAATAACTCCAGAGTTAGTTTTTGAATTAGATGATTCAATGGTATATGGAGAAAGAATAGATAATATATTAAAAGATATTATGAAAGATATAAAACCTGAAGAATAGGAGATATATATGACTATAGATAAGATTAAAGAAGAAATATATAATGCAAAAAGTATAATAATTTTAACACATGAAATGCCAGATGGAGATGCTATTGGAAGTAGTTTGGCAATGTATAATGGACTAAAAACACTTGGTAAAGATGTAGAGGTTTTAATGTCAAATAATTCAGCAGTTTTTGATTTTTTACCAGGAGCAAATGAGATAAAGACAGAAGGAACAAAAAATAATTATGATTTGGCAATTGCATTAGATTGTGGTGATATAAAAAGATTAAATGGTTATACAGAATATTTTGAAAATGCAAATACTACTATACAAATAGACCATCACGAAATCAATACAATGTTTGGAGAATATAATTTCGTAAATCCAACAGCACCAGCATGTGCACAGATATTAATTACAATTTTAGAGGAATTAGGCATAGAAATAACAAAGGATATAGGTACATGTTTACTTACAGGAATAATAACAGATACAGGAGGATTTAAATATCAAGGAGTATCTGCAGAAACTTTTGAATTTGCAGCTGAACTATTAAATAAAGGTGTAAATGTATCTAATATTTATAAAAAAGTATTACAAACTATTTCAAAATCTAAATTTGAACTTAGAAAATTAGCTATGGAAAGATTGGAATTTTTAGAAGATGGTAGAATTGCATTTACATATTTAAATGCCGAAGATGAAGAAAAAATAAATGCCGAACCAGATAGCCATGAAGGAATAGTTGAAATGGGAAGAGATGTTGAAGGGGTAGAAGTATCAATATTTTTAAGAGAGAACAAAGAAAAAGATGGATATAAAATCTCTTTAAGGTCTAACGAATATGTAAATGTAGCAGATATATGCTTAATGTTTAATGGAGGAGGACATTTAAGAGCAGCAGGAGGAAATATAAAACTACCATTAGAAGAAGCAAAACAAAGAATAGTAGAAGAATGTAAAAAATACTTAAAATAAGGGAAATAAATGGATGGTATAATTATAATAAATAAACCAAAAAACTTTACATCACATGATGTAGTAAATGTTTTGAGAAAAACTTTAAATACAAAAAAAATCGGGCATACAGGGACCTTGGATCCAAATGCAACAGGAGTATTACCATTACTTATAGGACAAGCAACTAAAATTTCTAAGTATTTAATAGAACATGATAAAGAATATATTGCAACAATAAAATTAGGAGAAAAAAGAGATACTGCAGATTCTGAAGGTAAAGTTATTTACAAAGACTTGAATGTTCAAAATATAATTCGGAAATTTGTCTAAAAAGAATTTAAAAGAAATTTTAAATTCTTTTTTAGGCAAACAAAAACAAACTCCACCACAGTATTCATCAATAAAAATAAATGGGAAGAAAGCATATGAATACGCAAGAAATGGACAAGAGGTATATATAGAGCCAAGAGATATAGAAATATATAATATAGAACTAATAAGTTTTGAAAATGATGAGATTATGTTTAAAGTTTCTTGCTCTAAAGGAACATATATAAGAACATTATGCGAAGATATATCTGAAAAAATACGGGACAGTAGGATATATGAAAGAACTAACTAGAACTAAAGTAAATGAATTTAAACTAGAAGATTCAGTAACAATTGATGAAATAAAAGAAAATAGCCTAATAGTAAAAGAAAAAATTATTAGTATAGAAGCAATATTTATGGACAAACAAAAAATAAGTTTAAATGATAGAAAGAATGAATTATTTTTAAATGGAGTTAGATTGACTTTTGAAAAACCAAATGGTATATATAGAATATATAAAGACAATCAATTTATTGGGTTAGGAATAATAAAGGACAATCTACTAAAAAGAGATGTAATAATTTGAAATGTCGTAGGGGCAAGGCTATGTCCTTGCCCAGGGTAGGCATTTAAGACCTACCCCTACAAATGAATTAGGGGGGATTTATATGTCAATGTTTAGTTTATTGATGGGATTATTTGCGATAATATTTTGGATTATAAGGGTAGCAGTAGCATTTACTGCCAGCATGAATATTGAATTCTTTATAACACCATTAAATTTACAAGTAGAAATTATTTTAACATTTGTGACTTTAATATGTATAATACTAATTTTTAAAAGAAGTATGATAGGAGCGTTATTATACTTAATATCTTATTGGGGATATTTTGGAATGTATATTTATAATATATTAACTAATATTGAAAATATTGTAATGGTAGATTATATAAATATTTTTGTATCAGCAATTGGAATACTTTTGCCATTTATTATTTTTATAGACATAGGGTTTAGTCAAAGTAATAAAAAAACAAGTAATAAAACTAAAAAAACAGACTGGTATTATCAAAACGAGAAGTTTGATAGAAAATATGACGAAAGAGCAGATAAAAATCAATATAAATTTTAAACTGAAGTTGAATTAAATAAAATCTTAAAGAGATAGGAAATGAATTAAATGGAAAGTAAAACAAATATTAATTGGTATCCAGGTCATATGCTTAAAACAAAAAAACAAATTATAGAAGATTTAAAATTAATAGATGTTGTAATAGAAATATTGGATGCTAGAATTCCCAAATCTAGCCAAAATCCAGATATACAAAAAATAATAAATAACAAAAAGAAAATAGTATTATTAAATAAATCTGATTTAGCAGATGAAAAACAAACTCGGTAGATGGATACAATATTTTAAAACAAATAATATAATAGCAATTCCTACAGATTCTAATACTGGAAAAGGAACAAAAGATATTTTAAAAAAAGTACAAGAACTTATGCAAAAGGACATAGAAAAAGCAGCTTTAAGGGGAAGAACAAAAAAGAATATTAGAATAATGATACTTCGGAATACCAAATGTAGGAAAATCCTCTTTAATCAACAGATTAGTTAATAAAAAAACAGCAGAAGTAGGGAATAGACCAGGAGTTACAAAACAAAAACAATGGGTAAGAATAGGACAAAACATAGAATTATTAGATACACCAGGAGTTTTATGGCCTAAATTTGAAGATGAACAAGTTGCATTAAATTTAGCATATGTAGGTTCAATAAAAGATGAAATAATACCAAAAACAGAAGTTGCATATCAATTATTAAAATTTTTATATAATAATTATAAACAAGAGATATTATTAAAATATAAATTGACAGAACAAGAAATGAGTAGTATAATAACTAATGTTGAAGAAGACGAAATATTAAATTTAATGAATATAATTGCCAAAAAAAGGGGAGCTATTATTTCTGGTGGAGAAATAGACTACGAAAAAATATCAGGGATAATACTTAATGATTTTAGAACAAGTAAAATAGGAAGAATTACATTGGAGCAAATAAATGGAAAAAAGTAAAATAGAAATGATGTCTCCATTAACATGGGCATATGTAGGAGATAGCATTTATGAAGTATATATAAGAACATATTTAATTGAAACAACAAATTTAAAACCGCATAAACTACATATAAAAGCAATAAATTATGTTAAAGCACAAGCACAGGCAGATACTTTAAAGAAAATATATGATGATTTAACGGACAAAGAAAAAGAAATAGTAAGAAGAACAAGAAACACGCAAAATCATCATGTGGCAAAAAATGCAGATCCAATTGAATATATGTATGCAACAGCCTTTGAAGGACTAATTGGATATTTATATTTAACAGAACAAAAAGAAAGATTAGAAGAAATACTACACATGACATTAGAACAATAAATTGTAGGGAACGACGCCATCGTCGTTCCTTGGATAAAGATAAAAAAATGGCCCGTTGGTCAAGCGGCTCAAGACGCTTAACCTCTCAAAGTGGAAGTCGTGCTTCGATACCATACGTAGGGTCACAGAAAAGATAACAAATAAAGAAAAATAGAATAAATGGCCCGTTGGTCAAGCGGCTCAAGACGCTTAACCTCTCAAAGTGGAAGTCGTGCTTCGATACCATACGTAGGGTCACAGAAAATATAACAAATAAAGAAAAATAGAATAAATGGCCCGTTGGTCAAGCGGTTAAGACGCCACCCTCTCAAGGTGGAGTCATGGGTTCGATTCCCGTACGGGTCACCAAAACAAAGCTTAAAAGTATTTATACTTTTAAGCTTATTTTATTTAAAACATATGTTAATGTCCAGTCCAAATATTACTCATTACTATAGTGTCAGCCGTTTTATATATTTTATAAAAAATTAAATTTGACAGCCCGCAGATCGCGGGGGAAGCCCCGCGTACGCCTTGGAGAATTTAATTTTTTAGAAAATCATACAAAAGGTAGGCTGACTAAAAGCATTTACTGAACATTAACCAAACATATGAATATTAATATAAAAATTCTTGATATATCACCCAAAATGTAATATAATTCCATAAGAAAAAGTATTTAAAGGAGAAAAACATGTCAAATTTTGTACACCTACACGTTCACAGTGAATTTAGTTTACTAGATGGAGCAAACAAAATAAAAGAACTGCCAGCTAGAGCAAAAGAACTTGGAATGGAAGCAATAGCTATTACAGACCATGGGGTTATGTTTGGTGTAGTTGATTTTTATAAAGAATGTAAAAAAGTAGGAATAAAGCCTATTATAGGATGTGAAGTTTATGTAGCACCAAGAAGCAGATTTGATAAAGAACCTGGAATAGACAATAAATACTCACATCTAATTTTACTTGCAAAAAATGAGGTGGGATACAAAAATTTATCTCACTTAGTATCAAAGGGATTTACAGAAGGTTTTTATTATAAACCTAGAATAGATTTAGAGATATTAGAACAATATCATGAAGGACTAATATGTTTAAGTGCATGTTTAGCCGGAAGTGTAAATAAAGCAATTTTAAAAGATGATATAGAGGAAGCAAAAAAAGTTGCGTTATGGCATAAAAACTTATTTGGGGAGGATTATTACTTAGAAGTACAACCAAATGGACTTCCAGAACAAGTAAAAGCAAACCAAAAGCTAATTGAGTTAAGCCGAGAATTAGAAATTCCTCTTGTTGCAACAAATGATGCACATTATTTGAGAAAAGAAGATGCATATAATCATGAAGTTTTACTTTGCATACAAACTGGCAAAAAAATGAGTGATACAGATAGAATGAGAATGGGAGTAGACGAATTCTATGTAAAATCACCAGAAGAAATGTTAGATTACTTTAAAAATATTCCAGAAGCAATTGAAAACACTGTAAAAATAGCCGAAAAATGTAATTTTGACTTTGAGTTCGGAAATACAAAACTTCCCAATTACGATGTCCCACCAGAATTTAAAACACATACAGAGTACTTTGAAAAACTTTGTTATGATGGAATAAAGAAAAGGTATGGAGATAATCCTTCTAAGGAAGTAATGGACAGAGTAGAGTATGAATTATCTGTTATAGAAAAAATGGGCTATGTTGACTATTACCTTATTGTATGGGATTTTATAAATTACGCAAAATCTCAAAACATATCTGTTGGACCGGGGCGTGGGTCTGGTGCTGGTTCAATAGTAGCTTATGCAGTAGGAATAACAGATATAGACCCAATAAAATATAATTTACTTTTTGAAAGATTTTTAAATCCAGAAAGAATAAGTATGCCAGACTTCGACGTAGACTTTTGCTATGAAAGACGACCAGAGGTTATAGACTATGTTTGTAGAAAATATGGAAGAGACCATGTTTCTCAAATTATAACATTTGGAACAATGGCTGCAAGAATGGTAATAAGAGATGTGGGACGTGCCTTAGATGTGCCATATGCAGAGGTAGATAAGCTTGCAAAAATGATACCAAATGAATTACATATAACAATTAAAAAGGCATTAGAACAAAACAGAGAACTAGCAAATTTATACGAAAATGATGAGCAAACGAAGAAGATATTAGATATTGCAATGGGACTAGAAGGAATGCCAAGACAGGCTTCAACACACGCGTGTCGGAGTTGTTATTACAAAAGACCCTGTTATAGAGTATGTACCTTTATATGTAAATGAAGGAAATATAACAACAGAATTTATAATGACAACCCTAGAAGAATTGGGTCTGTTAAAAATGGACTTTTTAGGGCTTAGAACTTTAACCGTTATAGCAGATGCAATTAAATATGTTAAAAAAACTAGAGGCATAGATGTAGAATTTGACAAAGATATGAATGACCCAAAAGTATTTAAAGAAACTTGGCAAGCAGGAAATACATCTGGAGTATTTCAATTTGAAAGTCAAGGCATGAAAAACTTTATGAAGGAACTAAAACCCGATAGCTTAGAAGATATAATTGCCGGAGTTTCACTTTATAGACCTGGACCAATGGACCAAATTCCAAGATATATTCAAAACAAGCTTAATCCAGAACATGTAATCTACACACACCCTGCACTAGAGCCAATTTTAAATGTAACATATGGTTGTATGGTATACCAAGAACAAGTTATGCAAATAGTAAGAGATTTAGCTGGATATTCTCTAGGAAGAGCTGATTTAGTCCGTAGAGCTATGGGAAAGAAAAAACTAGATGTAATGGCAAAAGAAAGAGAATATTTTATACATGGGCAGACAGATGAAAATGGTAACATAATTATTCCGGGGTGTATTAGAAATGGAATAGATGAAGCAAGTGCAAATAAAATATTCGACGAAATGGCAGAGTTTGCAAAATATGCTTTTAACAAATCTCATGCAGCAGCATATGCAGTTGTATCTTATAGAACAGCATATTTAAAAACATATTATCCTACAGAATTTATGGCAGCAACACTAAATAGCTTTTTAGGAAACTTAGATAAAGTTCCAGAATATATAGATGAATGTAGAAGAATAGGAATAAAAATATTAAATCCAAGCATAAATAAAAGCTATACAAAATTTGCAGTATATGGTAATGATATAAGATTTGGTTTAGGTAGTGTTAAAAATGTGGGAGTAGGTGCAGTTGATAGTATAGTTGAGGAAAGAAAGAAGAATGGAGAATATAAAAGCTTTACAGATTTTTGTGAAAGAATATCTGGGGAAGCGGTAAACAAAAAATGTATAGAAAGTTTAATAAAAGCAGGTGCTTTTGATGAACTAGGACAAACAAGAGCAACACTTATGGCTTCATTTGAAAGAGTTTTAGATACAATAAACAATACTAATAAAAAGAATATGCAAGGACAAGTAACATTATTTGATATTGCAACCGAAGACAAATCTGTAGAAGAAAACAAATACACATTTACAACACTTCCTGAATATAGCGAAAAAGAGATTTTATCAATGGAAAAGGAAATGCTAGGAATATACATATCTGGACATCCACTTGAGAAATATAAAGATTTAATAAAAAAAGTTGCAACAATAGATACGTTAAAAATGATAGAATTACAAGAAATTGAAGATCCAAATTTTGATATAACAACTATGGATGGAAAACCTGTAAAGTTTGCAGGAATTGTAACTTCTGTAAAAAAGAAATATACAAAAAATAATACAATTATGGCATTTGTAACAGTAGAAGACTTGTATGGTTCCTGTGAAATAATAGTATTTGATAGTTGTTATGGAAGGTCAAGTGGAATATTGTTAGAAGAAAACATAGTAATTGTAGAAGGAAGACTTAGCATAAGAGAAGATGAAGATATAAAAATTGTAGCAAATAATATACGAGAACTAACTGAAAATGAAATTTCTCGAAGTGAAAGTAAAGTAGAAAACATGGCTAATAGACCTAAAGTTCTTACTTTAGATATAACAAAATTGGAAGAAGAGCAAAAAGCAAAACTACGTGGAGCAATAAGATTTTTTAGCGGAGACAAAAACAATATTGCAGTACAAGTATTAGATAATGGAGAATATAAACCATGTGGAACAATATACTTAGATAAAGAAATATTAATACAGTTTGAGGATATTTTAGGAAAAGAAAGAGTAAAAGTAGAATAATGGACTATTTTGGAAAGATTAGGTTAAATGAAAAAGAACCAAGAAATTAAATATGAAAAAACAAGAGAAAGTGAGCTAAATGAACTTTATGACAAAACAGAAGACTTGCAAAATAGAGTTTATGAATTAAAAGAAATAATTTATGAAAAAGACTCTATAATTGAAGACTTAAATAGACAACTAGAAGAAATAAGGCATATACAAACGGACTAAAATTGCAAATAAAAAATATATTATTGCGTAATTTGAAAAATAACTCCCTTCATTTTTTGATATATAATATGAAGGGAGTTTTATTAACCTCTGAAAATATAAACATAGTTTTATTCTACTACTGGTGCAATAAAATTTTCAATAGCATCACGAAGTTTAGGATGATGTATAACAAAATGAATTGTTGGATGAGTATTTTTTGAAATCATTACCCATTTACCAGAATGAATAGTAATGTTAATATTTCTAAATGTATTTGTTTTATTCTTTAAAATTTTATAATTATTATGACTACTCATATATTTTTTTGTATCAGTTAAATGTTCTAAATATTCTTCGTAATTATAACAAATGTCATTAGAATAGAAACTATCTGAAAGAGAAAGAATAGGAGGATAATTTACAAATTCATCTTCCGATAGTTGTACTATCTCATCTTCTAAAATATTGTTATCTAAAATCTTTTTAATCGTTTGTCTCTGTTTTTCTACAGAATCTAGTATTACTTTTATATTTTCATCATTAACTTTATTGCGTTTTAAAATTTTCAAAAGTAACTCATCAGAAATTGTATGAATAGGAAGTGAAGATAAAATTCTTCTGAGATGTCCGTTGGTATTTGCATCAGATGAAATAAAAGCATCAAAAGCATTTTTATTTTCTACTCGATAAATGTCCATAAGTGATTTTGCTTTATTTAGTAAACATTCGGATTTTGTTCTATAATATGCAACATCGTTTTTGTTACTTGTCAAATGATATTTTCCTTTATTATGATAGCCTTTAATACATTCCCCAGTAAGTGCAATAGCACCTGATACATAATTAAAATGACAATAAACAGAGTTTTGTATTCCTGTTAAATAATATGGAGAAACTTGACCTGTCATATAAATTGGAATCCAACTTTCTAAACCTAACATCATTTCATTAAAAGGACGATCAAGATTGTGAATTATATTTAAATGCAATCCTCTTTTTAATGTCATAGCTATTGCAAACATCCACTTTTTTCCGAAATCTACATCTTCTGCCATATCCTCCATAGGCATATCACTACACATAAAAACAGGCTCATTAGATTTTGATAGCACAGTAGCTTTGAAGAAGTCCAATTCTCCTTGTTTCATTTCTTCTATTCCATAATAAGTTTTTGAACCAGACTTATAAAAAGGAACAAAAGGAACTTTCATTTCATCAAAATGAATTGCTTTAATATATGTATCTAGATTAAAGTTATCTAAATTTTTTAAAAATGTATCAATTTTATTGTTACTAGGAACTGAATTAGTAGAAAGCCAGTTTGATAATTTGTTAAAATAATTAGATCTATCATCTAAGTCTTTTAAAGAGCAACCTATAAGAAGTGAAATAGATTTTTTATCATCTTCAGACTTATATTTTGTAACAATAAAATTACATACAGCTTCAATAAAATCTTGAGGTTTTGATGGATTTCTGCTTCCCGAACGAATTTTAGAAAGTAGAGAAGCATCATAACCAATAGCTCGAGATAAATCAGCTATATTTATATTTAAGTTCAAAAGAATGTTTCTAAAATTTCTACTTAATTGTTCATAATCAATAGCAATATCATTTAAAGTGCTAGATAAAGCATTATAAATTTCATTTCGAGTTAGATTTATATTTTTATTTTGACTAATATTATACAAACCATCTACTAATTGTTCTAATTGTTTACTTCTTATATTTGGAGTTCTTTCACCATTGCGATAACGACTAATAACAGTAGAAGACAAACCAGATGCTACAACAAGTTCTTTAGAAGAACATTCCAATTGTTGTATATATTTATTTAATTGCTCACAAAAATTCATTAAATACCTCCGAAATCAATAATTATTAACTATTATAACATATCATAAAATTAGGAAAAAAACAATTACCAAAGTTTCACGGAAAATTCGGTAAAAAACATAGAATCTAATACATAATATGATAAAATATTAATATAAAAAAGGAGGATAAAACAATGAAAAAAAGAGGACTTTTATCACTAATCTTAACAATTTGTATGGTGTTGTTACTTACACCGATAGTTGCCTATGCTGAAGAGGTAGTAATCAACGGCGACCCTATCAATGTCCGCGCCGTAGACAACTCTGTTGACAAATCTTCGATAAGCGTGGATCTCTTCGTGATATTCTGTAACAAAGAAACCGGAGAAGAGCAACCTCGTGAGGGTATCGACACGATTACTCCAGAGAATGTAACCGTCGCCACCTTTGAAACTATAAAAACGAACGCGATTGAAGATGCAAAAACGAAGCTGAACGAATGGCTTGAAATAATGCGCCAAGCAAATCCAGATATGCAGTTCACAGTTATCGGCGATATTGTCGTGGAGGGCGATGATGCAGAGTTTGACAATCGTACATATACCATGAAAGGTAACGGCGATGATAATATAATCATAGGTGACGAAACTTCCGGCAATACAACGAGCGGAAGCCAAACCAGCTCACGATATATGCAGATTGACGGCGATTACGGTTATACAGGCAACTATACTGTAACCGCGACAGTTGAGGTTCAGGCTGTCGGCGAGACACCTTCCTATAGTATTATCGAAGGAGCAAATGGAGTTTGGATACAAAACAGCGACGAAACACTTACATTCCGTGCAAATGGTGATTTCAGCAAATTCACCGGCGTTAAAGTTGATGATACGTTGATTGACGTTAAGAATTATACGGCGGTTTCCGGCTCCACTGTTACCACATTGAAAGCCGATTACCTACAAACACTCTCTGTCGGCAAGCACACCTTGACCATTGTCTATAATGATGGTGAGTGCAACACGGAGTTTGAAATCAAGGCGGCAAGCACGACCCAAGGCAACAAACCGGATGGTACGGTGACGAGCGAGAGCAAACCAACCATAGGCGAAATAACAAACCCGCAAACAGGAGATAATATAATAATGTTTATCATCATATTTGCACTAGCCTTGACAGGAATTTTAGTAACATGTATAATAAGCAAGAAGAGAGTTAAAAATAACAAATAATAATGATTAAAAAGGAAACTAGCTAAAAAATGTTAGTCTTCTTTTAAAAAGGAGAACATAAATGTCTAGAGCTAAGCATTATAATAAGAAAAAAACAAACATTATAAGTATAATTCTATTATTCATTTTCATTATACTCTTATTTTATTCTGGCACGAAAATAGTTATATGGTATATGAATAATCAAAATAATAAAAAAATATCAGATGAGATAGCAGAATTTGTTACAGTTGATGAAACAAAAGAAGATGATGAGGAAAAATATGTAGTAGATTTTGAGAAATTAAAAGAAAAAAATTCGGATATAGTAGCATGGTTAAAAGTAAATGGAACTAATATTGAAACAACAGTTGTAAAGAGCACCAACAATGATTATTATTTAACACATAATTTTAATAAAGAATATAATTCTGCTGGTTGGATATTTGCAGACTATAAAAATAAAGTTGATGGAACAGATAAAAATTTAGTTATATATGGACATAATATGAGAGATAATTCAATGTTTGGTAGTCTAAAGTGGGTTATAAATGAAGATTGGTATAATAATGAAGATAATAAGTATATTAC
This sequence comes from uncultured Clostridium sp., assembly GCA_945937855.1. GTDB lineage: Bacteria > Bacillota > Clostridia > TANB77 > CAG-508 > UMGS1933. Next base: position 14,296 of record CAMEUC010000010.1, read on the forward strand.
TTTAATAACTGAAAATGAAACACAGGTCTATGAAGTTTTTTCGGTTTATCAAATCGAAAAAGAAGATTATTATATAACAACAGAATTTGAAAATGACAAAAAATTTGAGCAATTTGTAAACACTATAAAGAAAAGAAGTATAAAGGAATTTGATATAGATGTTTCAGGAAGTGATAATATTCTAACATTGTCAACATGTGCTAATAACAATAAATACAGAGTTGTTTTACACGCTAAAAAAATATAAGAGGGGGAAAACAAATTGAACGAAAATAAGAAAAGTAAAATATGGATGATAATTGCTCTTATTGCAATAGTAATAATTGTTATTCTTGGAGTAATGCTTTTAAATAATAACAAGAAAGAAAGTGATGAAGTGGGAAAAACGGAAAAGAGTGCTACAAAGGAAGATGTAAAAATAGTAGCAAATGAAGCAAGTAAATTAACACTAGAAGAATATAAAACAGATAATTTTACAATGAAAAAGCCTACCGGTTGGACTGTTGAAACTGGTGGCACAGGAATATTTTATGCGATTAGAGTTTATGATCCACAAAATACCAATAATCAAGTATATTTAATGCTAAAAGTTCAGCCATTATTAAAAAATACATCAGCAAAAACTAGTTGGCAGAATTATTATAGTATGAGTGGAAATAATTCTCAATATAAATTGTTCGCAGATGCAGTAGTTTTAGATAATCCAACAACAGAGGGATTTTATAAAAAATTTGATGAAATATCAACATATCTTAGTTCACTAGAGCCTACACTTTCTACAATGAAATTTCCTAAATTTAGTAATTTTACAAAAATTGAAGAATTTGAGTCTAGTGCTAGTATGAAAAGTGTTGCACTAGATAGTAAAGTATTAAGAGGGACATTTACAGGCGAAAACTCAAAAGAAGGCGAAGGTTTATTTATGGCATCAGTAGTAAACTTTGGAAACCAATACCAAGGTGGAGTGGATATGGGATATTATATGATATATGATATAATGTCAATAACTTCTGCTAAAGATGAGTTTATAGACTACAAAGACATTTTATTAGAATCAGTTAACTCAATAGAATTTACAGATAGCTATGTAAAACAAACAATAGATGATAGTAATGCACAAACACAAAAAGCACTTGAATTAAACGCTTCAATGCAAAAAGCATTTGATTCATATATGAGTGCTTGGGAAAATAGGCAAAAATCTTATGACATTATGAGCCAAAAACAAAGTGATGCAACATTAGGCTATGAAAGAGTATATGATACTGATACTGGTGAAATATATAAAGCATATAATGGATTTACTGATGACTATACAGGAGAAAGATACCAAACAATTACCGATAATATGTATACAGAAAAAGTAACAGGATATATTGAAAAATAAAGATTTAGGAGAAATAATTGAAAAAGTATATTTTATTTATATTTATAATAATTTTAATTGTTATTGCAATTTGTTACTCTATAAATGTTAATAACAATAAAAAGGAAAAAATAAATAACAGTGTAACAATAAATGATATTGATAATATTTCATCTGTCATGCTGAAAGAAGAAACAGAGGGAGGATACATTTATTATAAGACAGAAAACAAAGAATTAATACAAGAAATAATAAAAGCACTTAATAATATACAAATTGGAGAAAAAATTGATGTTATGTTTAATGATAGTGGACGATATTATATAATTGAATATAATAATGGAACAACATTAACATATTATTTTCAAAGTAATTACTATAATAAAGATAATGTGAATTATAAAACTTATAATTACGAGGAGTTAAGAAAAATTAATATACCAGAAGAAATTATAAATAAATGATTTATAAGGCATATAAATTATAATTTGTATAACAATAGTCTATAATATATACATAAAATCAATTTTTGGAGTGATTTTAATAAGCATAGCATTTATTAGTTCTATACTAGGGTTTTTGAAAGAAAATAAAAAACTAAA